>NZ_JBFUIT010000307.1:0-4618 GCF_056401735.1 Luteibacter sp. P4_D7_3 | reverse complement strand
AGGCCCCACCGCTGCGCAAAACCCCCACCGGCATTGCCGGTCTGGACGCGCTCACCTTCGGAGGCCTGCCCGAAGGCCGTCCCACGCTTATGTGCGGCGCGGCCGGCTGCGGCAAGACGCTCTTCGGCATCACTTTTCTCGTCAAGGGCTCCGAAGATCACGGCGATCCCGGCGTCTTCATGAGCTTCGAGGAGCGCCAGGACGAGCTCACCACCAACGTCGCCTCGCTCGGCTTCGACCTCGACGATCTCATCGCGCGAAAAAAGCTGGTCGTGGACTACGTGCGCCTCGAGCGTGGAGAGATCGAACAAGCCGGTGACTACGATCTGGAAGGCCTGTTCGTGCGTCTTGGCCACGCGATCGACACGATAGGCGCCAAACGCGTCGTCCTGGATACGGTCGAGGCATTGTTCGCGGGGCTGGAGGATTCGGCCACGCTGCGATCGGAGTTGCGCCGCCTCTTCGCCTTCCTCAAGGCCAAGGGCGTCACGGCGATCGTGACCGCGGAGCGTGGCGAAGGCCAGCTCACCCGGTACGGCATCGAGGAGTACGTCTCCGACTGCGTGATCCTGCTCGACAACCGCGTGATCGACCAGGTGACGACACGCCGTTTGCGCGTGATCAAGTATCGCGGTTCGTCCCACGGGACCAACGAATATCCCTTCCTCATCGACGAGCAAGGCGTGACCGTGTTGCCGATCACCTCGGCGGGGCTGGCGCACGAGGTGTCGTCGGAGGTGATCTCTGCCGGCGTCGCAGGGCTGGACGCGATGCTCGGACGTCATGGTTACTACCGTGGCTCCAGCGTGCTGGTGTCGGGTTCCGCCGGTACGGGCAAATCGACGCTCGCGGCCTCGTTTGTCGACGCGGCCTGTGCCCGTGGCGAACGCAGCCTGTATTTCGCCTTCGAAGAGTCGGCCGCCCAGGTCATCCGCAACATGGGATCGGTGGGTATCGACCTGCAGCGACACCGCGATGCGGGTCTGTTGGTGTTCGAAGCGGCCCGCCCGAGCCTTTACGGGTTCGAGATGCATCTGGCGCGCATGCACCGGGATATCGAGACATACAACCCCAGCGTCATCGTGGTCGACCCGATCTCGGCCTTCCGTGGCCCCGCGGTCGAGGTCAACGCCACGTTGCTGCGACTGGCCGACATCTGCAAGAGCCGCGGCATCACGGCACTCTTTACGTCCCTGTCGTCCACGGGTGACGCCATGACGGACGGTGAGCGCGATGTTTCCTCGCTCATGGACATCTGGATTGCGCTGACCGATCTCGAGGCCAACGGCGAACGCAATCGCGTCCTTTCGTTGCTGAAGGCACGCGGCATGAGCCATTCCAAGCAGCTGCGGGAATACCGCCTGACGGATCACGGCATCGAGATGGTGCCCGTTTACGTCGGACCCGATGGTGTGCTCACCGGCACCGCACGGGTCGCCCAGGAAGCGCGCGAACGGGAGGCCGAACAGGCCAGGCAGGACAGGGTCACGGCCCGCCGGAGGGTGCTGGAGCGTCGTCGTGTTGCGGTTGAGCGGCAGATCGCCGAACTGCAGGCCGAGCTGGAGAGCGAAGAGGCCGAGGTGACCCGGATGGGCGAGCAGGACGAGGTGGACGCGACCAACCGCCATGCCGACCGATCCCTGATGTCGACGCTGCGAGGTGACTTGTGAGCGCCGCACACGACGTACCCCTCGACGACGATGGCCAGGTTCACCTGCGCCTGTACGTCGCCGGCCAGACGCCCAAGTCGCTGGCGGCCATCGCCAACCTGAAGCGGCTTTGCGAAGAGCATCTGGCCGGGCGTTACACCATCGAAGTGGTCGACCTACAGGTGACGCCGCAGCTGGCTGCGGGCGACCAGATCGTGGCGGTCCCCACACTCATCCGGCGCCTGCCGCCGCCGCTGCGTCGCGTCATCGGCGACCTGTCCAATGCGGAGCGCGTCCTCGTGGGCCTGGACATGATCCCGCGGTCGTCCGCGACATGACCTCGTTGCCGCACTACCAGCTCCGACTGTTCATCACCGGCTCCACGCCCCGTTCCACGCGTGCCATCGAAAACCTGCGCAAAATCTGCGAAGAGAATCTCGACGGCCGGTACGAGCTCGAGGTTATCGATGTGTACGAGCGCCCGGAGACAACGAGGGACCTGCAGATCGTTGCCACGCCGACGCTGGTCAAGGTGTTGCCCGAGCCTTTGCGTCGCATCATCGGGGACCTCTCCGATGAGCTCAAAGTCCTGGCCGGGCTCGACCTTGCGCCACGGCCACCCGAACGAGGCTGATGGTGCGCGACGATTACCTTGAAGACGAACTGCCCAGCCGTGAACGGCTCGAGGAACGGCTGCGCGAGGCGGAAGAAACGCTGGATGCCATCCGTCGGGGTGAAGTGGACGCGGTGGTCGTCCACCATCCCGAGGGGCAGCGCATCTACACGCTCGAGAGTGCCGACCGGCCCTATCGCGTGCTCGTTGAACACATGCAGGAAGGCGCCGTCACCCTGACGGGGGACGGGGTGGTCCTTTACTGCAACCAACGCTTCGCTTCCTTGCTGGGCTCGACGCGCGAGTCGATGATCGGCCGCTCCGTCGTGCCGTATCTGGAGCGTGCCGATGCCGCGTTGATGGCCGAGATGCTGTCCCCGGGTGCGGAAGCGGGCAGGGCGGCGGAAGTGAGTCTTCGCCGCATCGATGGCCGCGTCGTTCCGGTGACGCTGTCGGCCGTCGAATTGCCTTTTGAACCCGGCATGCCGCGCGTCATTTGTGTGATCGCGACCGACCTCACGCACGCCCGGCAGCGCAGCCATGAGCTGTCGGCGGCGAATGCGCAACTGGCCGGCGAAATAGCCGAACGACGCAGCGTGGAAGATCGCCTTGCGGTAGCGCTCGATGCGGCGGGCATGGGTAGCTGGGACATCGATCTCGCGGACCGAACGGTCACGATTTCACGGCAGGCTGAAGTCATCCTGGGACTCGCGCAGGCCGGTCCCGAGGGCCGCACGCTCGAGTCGCTGTCGCAACCGTTCCTCGCCCATGAACAGGACGAGGTGAGAGCGGCCTTCGAGCAGGCCATGGAAACCGGCGTCCTCGATTTCGAGCGGCGCGTGCGTCCGGCAGGAGAGGCCGCCACTCACCGTTGGGTGCACGTCAAAGGCCGTACCTATGATCGCGACGGCGTGCCGGCACGTCTTGTGGGTGTCGTCGGCGATATCACCGAGCGTCGCCTGATGGAGATTCAGCTGCGTCAGGCGCAGAAGATGGAAGCCGTTGGCCAGCTCACCGGGGGCATCGCCCACGACTTCAACAACCTGCTGATGGTCATCGGCGGCAGCCTGGACGTGCTGGAGAGCGCCGTACCCGCAGACAACGCGAAAGCCCAGCGCTTCTTCGCCGCCGCGAAAGCGGGCGTGGAGCGCGGCGCCAGTCTGAACCAGCAGCTATTGGCCTTCTCCCGCCGGCAGGACCTGCAGGCGCAGCCCGTCTGCGTCGACGACCTGCTGCGCGACTTCGCCACGCTGCTTGGCCGCGCCCTGGGCGAAACGGTTTCGCTGGAGCTTCCTCGGCCGGCACAGCGTTGGTATTGCCGAAGCGATCCACACCAGCTCGAAACCGCGATCCTGAATCTTGCCATCAACGCGCGCGATGCGATGCCGCATGGCGGCCGCCTGACGATCACGACATCGCTCACCACGTTGACGCCGCGCGAGGCGCTGGCGATGTCGGCTGAGCCGGGGACCTATGTGGTGCTCCGCGTGCGCGACAGCGGCACGGGCATGACGCCCGAGACCGCCGCGCGCATCTTCGATCCGTTCTTYACCACCAAGGCACTGGGCAAGGGCACAGGGCTGGGTCTTAGCCAGGTTTATGGTTTCGTGAGGCAATCGGGCGGCTTCGTGAGCGTTACCAGTGAAGTGGGGCAGGGCACCACGATCGACCTGTGCCTGCCCTATACCGACGAGGTGGCGGCCGCTTCGCCTGAGGCCCAGGCGCCCACGGCCGCCGGCGACGGACGCGTGCTTGTCGTGGACGATGACATCAACGTGCGCGAGGTGTCCGTGGCCCTTCTGGGCGCACTCGGCTACACGACCCTCGAGGCTGCCGACGCCGCCCAGGCGCTTGACGTCCTCGCCCAGCGCACGGACATCGACGTGGTCTTCAGCGATGTGATCATGCCCGGGGAGATCAACGGCCTGGACCTCGCCCGCCACGTGCGGGAGAACTATCCCACCGTCGCCGTGGTGTTGGCCTCCGGCTACACCGCCCAGCAACACGGCGGCAAGGGCGCCCCAAGCGACGTCGAACTCCTGCACAAACCTTATTCCCGTGCCGCTCTGGCCGCCGCCCTGGCTCGTGCCCGCGGAGCCACCACCTGACGCCACCCGCTCCATGTAGATACTCTCTTGGCCGTCAAGCGTTCTTGAGGTGTTCAGGGCTGAAGAGCTTCGAGGTATCGAAGTTCTCGTTGTTCTGCAGACAGGCCCACAGGCCTGTCAGGTACTTACGCATGACCGCCGTGAGGGCTTGGCGCTTCTTCTTTCCACGGCGGACGAGTTGCTCGTAGAAGGCCTTGGCCAAGGGGTCATGCCGGACGGCGACCAGGGCTGGCATGTAGGTTCCGGCA
>NZ_JBFUIT010000306.1:0-4684 GCF_056401735.1 Luteibacter sp. P4_D7_3 | reverse complement strand
CGTCGTGACCTGCCCCGGCGCACAGGCGGCCCTTGCGGGGCTGCTTCTGGCCCTGAGCGATGCCGGCGACACCGTACTGACCGAACCGGTGTTGTACCCGGGCATGATCAGCGCCGCCGCGCATCTGGGCCGACGACTCGTTGCCGTGGAAAGCGACGCCGAGGGCATGCTTCCCGATGCCCTTGRCCAGGCGACCCTCGCGCATAAGGCACGCGTCATCTATCTCAACCCTACCCTGCGCAATCCGACGGCGACGAGCATGCCTGCGACACGCCGCGAACAGCTCGTCGCGGTAGCGCGAAAGCGCGACCTGCGCATCATCGAAGATGACCCCTATTGGCCTTTGTGCCGGGCGGCGCCGCCACCGATCGCACGCCTCGCGCCGGAGCGGACCTGTTACATCGCCACCCTGTCGAAAGCGTTGACGCCCGGCCTGCGCACCGCTTACGTCGTGACGCCGGATGCCTCGTCGCGCTCGGCGTTCCTGGGCAGCCTGCGCGCGGTAACCCTGATGTCGACGCCGGTCATGACGTCACTGGCGACCCAATGGATTCACGACGGCACGGCTGCGACCTTGCTCGATGGCGTGCGTGCCGAAGCAGGCGAGCGGCAGTCCATGGCGGCGCGGATACTCCGCCCGGCGAACCTGCTCACTGGTGCGGAAGCCCCCGCCGCCGAAGGCATTCATCTCTGGCTACCACTGCCGGGACGGTGGACGGCACGTGCGCTGACGATGACAGCGCGCCTGGAAGGCCTCGCTGTCACACCGTCGGATGCGTTCTCGTATGGCGCCCCGCAGGAGCAGGCGATCCGCATTTCACTAGGCGGCGTGAAAGATCGCGTGCGTCTGAAACAAGGGCTCGATCGACTGATGCAGTTGATGGAGAGCGGTGATGAGGGCGCTGATTCGGTCGTTATTTAGCCGATTACATGAACCCGTCAGGCAGCGATATCCTCAACCCACACATGCCCCGCCTGCTGCAGAAGCTCGCGCGCCGACTCCGGACCCCACGTGCCCGCCTCATAGCTGTCCGGACCCTTCGTATCCTGGCTCCAGCCCTCGAGGATCGGCGTGACCCACTGCCAGGCGGCTTCGGTTTCGTCCTTGCGCACGAACAACGCCGGGCTACCCTTGACCGCATCGAGCATCAGGCCCTCATACGAGTCGCGGTAACGAATCCGTTCCGGCTGACCGAGCTTCGATAGCGCATCGACTTCGTCCAGGCCGAAGCTGTTGCCCGGGTGCTTGACGAACAGCGGCAGGGTGACGCTCTCGTTCGGCTGCACCCGGATGACAAGACGACTGCCCGGACGCGCCTCACCGAACAGACCGGGCTCACCCGCGCGGAACTGCACCACCACCTCGGTTACCTTCTCCGGCATGCGCTTGCCCGAGCGCAGATAGAACGGCACGCCCTGCCAACGCTCGTTATCGATCTCCGCCTTGAGCGCAACGAAGGTTTCCGTGTTGCTCTCGGTCTCGCCCGGCAGCTCCTCACGATATGCGGGCACCGACTTGCCGCCGGCCGTGCCCTGCACGTACTGGCCACGAGCGACATTGGCGCGCAGGTTGTTGCGATCGAGCGGCTTGAGCGACTTCAACACGCGCACCTTCTCGTCGCGCAGGGCGTCGGCATCGAGCGAGCCCGGGCGCTCCATGGCCACCACGGTCAGCACCTGGAGCAGGTGGTTCTGGATCATGTCGCGCAGGGCGCCAGAGCCGTCGTAGTAGCCGCCGCGACCCTCGAGGCCTACGGTCTCCGCGGCGGTGATCTGCACGTAGTCGATCGACTCGCGGTCCCACATGCGCTCGAGCATCGGGTTGGCGAAGCGGAGTGCGATGATGTTCTGCACCGCTTCCTTACCCAGGTAATGGTCGATGCGGAAGATGCTGTTTTCCGGGAAGTAGCGGCCGACGTTCTCGTTGACCTTGCGCGCGGTGTCCAGGTCGGTGCCGATCGGCTTCTCCAGCACGATGCGCGAGGTCTCACTGCGCAGGCCCTTCTCGGAGACATTCCGGGCGATGTCGCCGTAGAGATCCGGCGCGGTCGCCAGGTAGAACACGCGGACGCGATCGGCGCTGGCGTTGGACTCGAGAAGGCTCTTCAGGCCGTCCCAGTTACCGGTCGATTCCGCGCCATTGAGGCTTACATAGTGAACCAGGCGGAGGAACCGGTTTACCGTCGCGTCGATCAACTCGTCGGCGCGGACATGTTCACTCAACGCCTTGCGGGCGCGTTCACGGTAGGTCTCATCATCCAGCGGCGAACGCGCCGTGCCGACGATACGCGAGTCCGCGGTGATCTGGCCTTCGGCGAAACGGCGGTACAGCGCGGGCAGCAGCTTGCGCATGGTGAGATCGCCGGTGGCACCGAAGATCACGTAATCGAAGGAAGCGACGGGTTCGAGCTGGGTTGAAGCGGTCATGGCGAAAGATTTCCGGGGAGGCTGGAGATGGGGCGGCGCACTCGCCGTCACGGGACGGATGAATGATGCGGTGCCGCAGCGCCCTTTCAAGTGCCTCGATCTAAATGAATCTTGCGTGGGCGGCATAAGTGTTATGACCGGCCACGTATGACAGGTGGTGACATGGCGTCCCCATGCATGGTTGGAGCTATTTCATCCAACCACCAGGGAACACCGAACCATGAGCAAGCTGAAAGAGAAAGTCGCGGTCGTCACGGGCGCTTCCAAGGGCATCGGCGCCRCCATTGCCAAGTCGCTGGCTGCCGAGGGCGCCGCCGTCGTCGTCAACTACGCCTCGAGCAAGGCCGGTGCCGACAAGGTCGTCGCCGAGATCCAGGCCGCGGGTGGCAAGGCCGTCGCCGTCGGTGGCGACGTGTCCAAGCAGAAAGATGCCGAGGGCATCGTCAATGCCGCCATCGAACACTTTGGCCGTCTGGACATCCTTGTGAACAACTCGGGCRTCTACGAGTTCGCCTCGATCGACACGACGACCGAAGAACTGTTCCACCGCACCTTCAACGTCAACGTGCTCGGCGTGATCCAGGTCAGCCAGGCGGCTTCGAAGCACCTCGGCAAGGGCGGCAGCATCATCAACATCGGTTCGGCCGTGACTCGCATCACGCCCGCCGAGAGCGCCGTCTACACGGGTACCAAGGGCGCCGTCGACGCTATCACCGGCGTGCTTTCCCGCGAACTGGGTCCGCGCGGCATCCGTGTGAACTCGGTCAACCCGGGCATGGTGCAGACCGAAGGCACCGAGACGGCCGGCTTTATCGGTTCGGACTTCGAGGCCTGGGCCGCCGGCCAGACCCCGCTTGGCCGCATTGGCCAGGTAGGCGACATCGCGCCGATCGTCACCTTCCTTGCCTCGGACGACGCAGGCTGGCTGACCGGCGAGCTGATCGTCGCGTCGGGTGGCATGCGCTAAGCGTCAAAAGCATCGCCGATGAATCGGCACCTACCGAGCGGGGTGTCGTTCCCCGCTTGGGGTGCGCCCTGCTTGGGCCGTGCCTGCTCGGTAGGAGCCGATTCATCGGCGAAGCTCTCCGCCTCAATCCTCCTCAACCCACCTCAATCCCCCGAATCCCCCAGCCCATAAAGCTCCGGGTGCAGGAACGGCGCCATCGCCAGCACCAAGGCCTGCGTATACGCGCCTTCGCGCGTCGCATGCCCGTTGGTGACCAGGCCGATCGCCCCGCCCTGCTGCTTGATGTTGACCGTGCCGAACAACCGGTCCATGACATGGCCGAGTTCTTCGCCGTCGAGCAAGGCTTCATACACGGCCGGTGGCAGCGGCAACCATGCGCTACAGCCGACCGACACATAGCCCTGGCTGGCTATCGCGACATAGCCGAACGTGCCGGGGCCATCCTCGGTCACATCCACGCCGCCCTCAAGGGCGACGTAGAAATCCGCGTCTCCGTGCTGCCGGCAGAAGTTCATCCGGTTGACCGCACCTTCACGAGTCTCTGCGGCGTTCATCGGCTGGTCGGGCACGCCGGAGGGTGCGTGCATACCCTCGCATTCCAATAGCCTGCCGGGAAACAGCGGCGCCAGTGCATTGCGCACAGCGCCGATCTTGACGGGGTTGCGCGAACCGACGAGTACGCGGATCGGCGCCGTGGTGTTGGCGGACATCGACGGAAACCTGTTGGGGACGGCTGCGATACTACCAGCCGCACCCAGCACTTTAGAGCCGGAAACCGCCGACTACCTCTTCCAGCCTATGCGTCTGTTCTTCCATCGCCTTGGCTGCCGCGGCAGCTTCTTCAACAAGGGCCGCGTTCTGCTGCGTCATGTCGTCCAGCTGGGTCACCGTGCGRCTGACCTCATCGATGCCCTGGCTCTGCTCCTGGCTGGCAGCCATGATCTCTTCCATGAAGGCGGCAACACGGGTGACGTTGCCCGTGAGCTCACTCATGCTCGCACCGGTGCGCTTGACCAGCTCGGCGCCAAGTGACACGTCGTCCGCCGACCCGGCAATCAGCGCCTTGATGTCACGCGCTGCCGATGCCGAACTCTGCGCGAGGCTGCGCACTTCACCGGCGACCACCGCAAAACCACGCCCCTGCTCGCCAGCGCGTGCCGCTTCCACCGCCGCGTTCAGTGCGAGCAKGTTGGTCTGGAAGGCGATGCCATCGATGACGCTGAYGATRTCGGCGATCTTCGCCGACGAGTCGCTGATCGCGCCCATCGTCGTGACCACCTGGGCGACGAC
>NZ_JBFUIT010000305.1:0-4684 GCF_056401735.1 Luteibacter sp. P4_D7_3 | reverse complement strand
TGCTCGGTAGGAGCCGATTCATCGGCGATGCTCTCCCCCACACAACCCCGACAGCCTACGTTCCGTTTCCCCCCGGCAGGATGCCGATTGACGTCAAAGGGTGCGCCGACGGCCTCAATAGCCCACAATTGCGCCCCAATGCCCAACCCCGCTTCCGTCCCGAGGTTCTTGCCGTCCATGTCTCTCCGTCTTGCGCGACTGTTTACCGCCACGCTGATCGGCCTTAGCGCCTCTGCAACCCTTTTCGCTGC
This sequence comes from Luteibacter sp. P4_D7_3, assembly GCF_056401735.1. NCBI lineage: Bacteria > Pseudomonadati > Pseudomonadota > Gammaproteobacteria > Lysobacterales > Rhodanobacteraceae > Luteibacter > Luteibacter sp. P4_D7_3. The sequence continues at coordinate 4,433 of NZ_JBFUIT010000305.1, read as the reverse complement.
CGACACGGCTCTCATCTGGCGTGGCGATATCACCACCGCGCGCGGCGTGGTCATCGACGTCGCCAAGGCCTGGGAGAAATCCGGCAAGGGCAAGTTCGAGCTGCAGCCCTTCAATACGGCCTCCGGTATCGACGCTGTCGTCAAGGGCACGGCGGATATCGCCGGCTCCGCGCGTCCGGGTGTCGGCGCTGCCGAGCAGTCACTCACCTTCACGCCTGTGGCGTGGGACGCCCTGGTGATGGTCACCTACCCGTCCAACCCGGTGAGCAACATCACGCTCAAGCAGCTCCATGAGATCTACATGGGGCACATCACGAACTGGAAGGAGCTCGGCGGTGCCGATGCCCCGATCAACCTCTACGCCGTGGCCAGCCCGGCCGATGGTGTGGAATACAGCATGCGTCGCCTGCTGTTCGGACGTGGCAACCAGCCCGTCGCCGCACCGCGCCTGTACGTCAATGTGGCCAAGCTCGAAGAGGGCGTGACCCTCGACAAGCAGGGTCTGGGCGCTACCACCCTCGCGGGCGTGGCCTCGAACAAGAAGGTGAAGATCCTGCAGATCGACGGCGTCACGCCGTCGGCATCGACGGTCGCCAGCGGCGCCTACGTGCTCTACAGCGAGATCTACCTGGTCACCAACGACACCAACCCGAAGGCCGCCGAGATCAAGGAATTCCTTGCTTTCGTCACTTCGAGCACCGGTAGCGCCCTGCTTCGTTCGCACAGCCTCGTGCCGTACGCCGATGGCGCCTCGCTCGCTGCGGGCGATGCCGCTCGCCGCGCGACGATCGCTTCCACCGTCGGCACCCGTGCCAACGTGGGCCAGGCGATGACCACTGCGCCGACCGTCGCCGCTGCCGCTCCGGCGGAAGCCGCGAAGGAAGTCGCTGTCGCCAAGGCAGAGACCAAGGGCAAGGGCGCCAAGGCGGCCAAAGAGGCCAAGGCCTCTGTTGCCACCACGGCTGAGCCGTCGCAGTTCGCCGCGGTCGTCGCCAGCGTCAGTACCTCGGCGCACGTCGGCTTCTCCGGCGTCCATTCGGAAGCCTTCTCGGTCTCCGACAACGCCAAGGTCGGCGGCAAGTTCGCCAAGGTCCTGGCCGATGCCGTCACGGTGAAGGGCAAGATCGCCGCCAAGCCGGCGATCGACAGCTCCGAGAAGTCGAACAAGGTCGTCCTGCCGAAGCTGAGCGAGGCCAAGCCGGCCGCTGCGAAGCCGGAAGCCAAGGTCGCGGCCGCCAAGGAAGCGAAGAAGCCGGCCGCCATGGTCGCTTCGCGCACCTATAAGGTCTCGGCCGGCGACACGCTCTACTCCATCGCCAAGAAGAACGCGGTGGACGTGAACCAGCTGCGCGCCATGAACGGCCTGAAGGACAACAATGTCCACGCCGGCCAGGTGCTCAAGGTGAGCGCACGCTGAGCCCTATGGCCGTCCGCGCCGTCTCCCTCGACCTCGACGATACCCTGTGGCYGGTTCTGCCGGCCCTTATCGAGGCCGAGCACGTCGTCGACCGCTGGCTCAGGCAACACCATCCCGATGTCGCAAGCGCATGGCCGATCGAGGCCATGCGTGAGCTTCGCGAGCAGATCGCCCGCGACAACACCCATCTTTCCCACGATTTCAGCGAACAGCGCCGGATGACCATCCGCGCCGCCTTCGCGCACTGCGGCATCGACGATGCCCCGGTGGATGAACTGTGGCGGCTGTACTTCGCCGCCCGCAATAACGTGGAGCTCTACCCCGACAGCCTGCCGGCGCTGGAGCGCATCGCGCACCGCGTGCCCATCGTCAGCATCTCCAACGGCAACGCGGACCTGGAGATCATCGGCCTGCACCACCTCTTCCACACGCGCATCAGCGCCGGTGGACTGGGCGTGGCCAAGCCGGACGCTCGCATTTTCCTGGCCGCCGCGGAAGCCCTGGGTATCGAGCCCGGCGAGATCCTGCATGTCGGCGACGATCCCTTGCTGGATGTCGTCGGCGCGCGCGAGGCAGGCTTGCGTACCGTTTGGCTCAATCGCACGGGTGAGGTGTGGTCGCATGGACCTGCGCCCGACATGGAATTTCCGGATATGACCCATTTAKCCGATTGGGTAGAAGCGTCGGCGGTTACGGACAGCTAGAATAGCGGTTCACCGATTGCAACAATCCATTGACGCGGTTGCCAATGACCGCGAGGCACGGGAGGCCTGATGTCGCCGCTGATCGAACGCAAGTCCGGGAAACGTATCGTCATCCCCATCGAGACCGTCGATATGGCAGGCATGCCGGCGGCCGAAGGTCGGCTCGATGCGGTGCATCGGCAGTGGCTGATCTCGACGGCCTTTCGTCCGACACCGGGCGCCATCCTCGTACTGCCCGACGCCAGTGGCGCCATCGCGCGCATTCTTGTCGGAGTCGACCGCACGGATCCCATCGCGGCGCTCGGCTCCCTGCCCTCGCGCCTGCCTGAAGGTCTGTACGAGCTCGCCGCCGAGAGCGTCATCGAAGACCGCGACCTGCTTGCACTCGGCTGGGCACTCGGTGCCTACCGTTTCGATCGTTACCGCGCGCGTGCGCGTCCGCCGGCACAGCTGGTCGTGGACGCCGCGACGCTGCGCTCCGTGCAGCCGGTGATCGACGCCACGACGCAGGTGCGCGACCTGGTCAATACGCCCACCGAAGATATGGGCCCGGAACATCTCGCCGCCGCCATCCGCGCRCATGCCGAGGAACACAAGGCGAAGGTGCAGGAATGGGTAGGCGATGAACTACTCGCCGCGAACTTCCCGACCATTCATGCCGTAGGCCGCGCAAGCCATCGTGCGCCGCGCATGATCGAACTGAACTGGGGCAAGAACTCCAACCCGAAGCTGGTCATCATCGGCAAGGGCGTCTGTTTCGACACCGGCGGCCTGGACATCAAGCCGTCCGATGGCATGCGCTGGATGAAGAAGGACATGGGCGGCGCGGCACACGCTATCGCGCTCGCCGGTCTGGTGATGCAGGCGCGCCTGCCGGTGCGCCTCACCCTGCTCGTTCCTGCCGTCGAGAACGCTATCGCCGGGAATGCCATGCGCCCGGGCGATGTCATCAAGACGCGCGCCGGACACACGGTGGAAGTGGACAACACCGATGCCGAAGGTCGCCTGGTGCTCTGCGATGCCATCGCCTACGCGGTGGAGCAGGCCCCGGATCTGATCATCGATTTCGCGACGCTGACCGGCGCCGCGCGTGTGGCACTCGGTCCCGAGCTGCCCGCGCTGTTCACCAACCGCGACCAGCTCGCCGACCACGTCATCGGCTCAGCGGAACTCGTCGGCGATCCGCTCTGGCGCTTGCCGCTGTGGCGTCCGTACCGTCGCATGCTGGAGTCGTACGTGGYGGACTTCGCCAACGCCGGCCCCTCGCGTCACGCCGGCGCCGTCACCGCCGCGCTCTACCTCGAACGCTTCATTCCCGAGACCCAGAACTGGATGCACCTGGACACCTACTCGTGGAACGACGCCGACCGCCCGGCCCATCCGCGCGGTGGTGAAGCCCAGGGTCTGCGCGCGTTTTATCGGTTCTTGTCCGAGCGCTATTCGTAACCCTCGCCCGATGAAAAGGAAGGTTCGCTAACGCGAACGTTTCTCTTCAGGCCCTGCCGGGCCTGTGCTTGGTAGAAGCCGATTCATCGGCGATGGATGCTTGCAACAACGATGGGTGCTTGCAACAACGATGGGGGCTTGCAACAACAGTGTGGGAGCCGGCTATTGCCGGCGATCCCGCGGCAGCGGGCCCGGTTACGGCAAGCACCCATTCGCCGATGAATCGGCTCCTACCAAGCAGCGTGCAGTGTTATTCCTCGGGCGGGGCCTCAGGCTGGGTCTCGATCGCCGCATCAATCGCCTCGGCCTTCTGCTTCTTCATCGCAACCACCGAGCGCAGGTTCCGCTCCAGCTCCGCGATCGACAGCGGAAAGTACGCGTCGTCCTGATCGCTCACTTCCCAGCTATGCAGGCGCTTCCCGGTAACTGCCACACCGGAGGCCACCAGCGCCGCACGCACCTCGTTCGGATCCAGGTCGGTCGCCTGCAGGATCAACTGCCAAAGCCAGTTCATGCGCTGCGGATCAACACCGCGCGTCATCGGCGGACGCGTGTATTCGCGCGACGGCGCTTCAAAATCGCTCATGAGAAACCCCTGTTTTGGCCCGTACGCCCGATTATGACATCGACCTCCTCCGATCGGCACCGCACCCCGTTCGGCAGGAGCAGGCGGGCCTTATTCCTCAGGCTCGCTCCCGGTCATCGTGACTTCGGCCCGGCGTCTAAAGTGTCAGGCGGCAGTCCGCTATCGCACTGCTCGTCCTTGCATTCATAAAGACGTTGATCCTGCGTAGATGGACCGCGCGCGCCGGTACACCATTCGTACGCAACCAGATTGCTCTTCAGATCATCGCAGACCCCGGGAT
>NZ_JBFUIT010000304.1:0-4719 GCF_056401735.1 Luteibacter sp. P4_D7_3 | reverse complement strand
GCTTCCGGAAGATCGGACAGACCTCGTTGCAGCGCCCGGAAGTACAGGCCCGTGCCGCCGACCAGGAGGGGCACCTTACCCGCCTCGTTCAGACGCGTCATCGCGGCCAGCGCATCGCCACGGAAGTCCGCCGCCGAATAAGGCTGGGCCGGATCGCGGATATCGACAAGTTCGTGCGGATAGCGCGCCAGGGTCGCGGCGTCCGGCTTGGCTGAACCGATATCCAGTCCGCGGTAAACCAGCGCCGAGTCGACACTGATCAACCCGACCGGATAACGATCGGCCAGCGCGCAGGCAAGCGCCGTCTTGCCCGAGGCGGTCGGGCCCATCAGGAAAATGGCGAGGGGGCGGGTGTCGAGGCTCATGAACACGGACTTCGATCAAACGACCGCAAGGTTACCCCACCCCGGTGACAGGCGCCCGGCGCCGATGCGAGGATCGACACGCACTTAAAAGGAGAACGGAAGCATGTTGCGTGTGTCGATGGCGCTGGTCGCCCTGCTCGGAACCGTCTTCGCCGCAGATGCCGCCACGGTCGTCCCGACCGTATACGAGGCGGGTCATTTCTTCGCCACGCCGACGACGAAGGACGGCCACTCACTGCGCATTCTCATCGATACCGGCGCAGGTGGAAGCAATTTCTGGATAACGCGTGCTGCGGCCGACCGACTGCAACTAAAGCCTTCGGTCTGCCCGAAAGAGCCATGGGAAGCTCAGTCGAAAGCTACGTTCGTCACTCGCCCCGAGTACGCCCCACGTGCGGGGATTCCCGCGGCGGCATCCCACTGCGGCGATATCCTCGTGGTGAATACAGGGTCTGCCATCGGCAACGCGGACGGGCTGGCGGGCGGCACTTACCTCGCCACGCACGCGTGGACCTTCGACTACCCTGCCCGGCAGCTTCGCGTCGAGGATGATGCCTGGCAACCTGCGAACGACGCGCATGCGTTTGATCTGGGCATGCAACGCAATCCAGAAGGAGCGCTTACCACCGCCTACCCCCGGGTGACGATCCGCGTCGCCGGAGAGGATGTCGACGTACTCCTGGATACAGGCGCGACGGCGCAACCGACGAAAGCTGGCGTCGCGGCCATGAAGACGCCAACGATGAACGGCCTGGGCGTCGCGAGCTACATCACGAGCACCCTCATGAACCGCTGGCACGCCGATCACCCGGAATGGCCCCTGATCGGAGCCGCTGATGACTTGGGAGCGGGGAAAGCCGTGAGGGCGATCCAGGTGCCGATGGTCGAGATCGCTGGCTGGTCGGTCGGTCCCGTGTGGTTCACGGAACGCGCCGACAGCAATTTCGAGTCGTTCATGTCCGAATACACGGACAGCGCTGTTCACGGTGCCGTCGGCGCAAACGTACTCGATGCCTTCGTCATGACACTCRACTACAGGAAGGCGAAGGCGTGGCTTGCGTGCCCCCGCGCGTGCAGAGCGACACCGGTCAAGCATTGACCAACACAATGCAAGCTGCCGCTGCATAAGGACGAAACCGACTTATCCACATGGTTATGCAGGGTGTATCCACACAGCCTGTGGATATCGCCCGCGAGTGCTCGTCGTCGTACGCCTGGTCACTACGTGATCACCGCAACGCAAGTGCATGGCGGCAAAGGCGAGAACGAAGTTGTCCACAGGTTTATGCAAGGCCTGTGCACACTCCCTGTGGATATCGCGAAGGTCGGTTTCAGGCTGTGAGCAAGAAGTAAGCAGCACAACGCAAGTGCATGGTGGCGAAGGCCGAAACGGACTTGTCCACATGGTTATGCAGGCGCTATCCACATTCCCTGTGGATATCCCGCGCATGAGAATCAGGGACGCCTGACCTCGCACTCTCTACAAGGTGGGGTAGTCTTTGAAAACCCGGCGTCCAACGCACTGATCAAGGCCTGATCAACGTAACGCAAGTGCTTGCTCATCAAGCCACTAACTGACTTATGCACACGCTTATACAAACTCCGCCCACAGATGCAGTGGATATCCCGCTCATCGCGACGCTGGACTTCCATCGATGACGACCGCACAAGCCCATTCGACAGACCGCACCGAGAACGAGCCCACCGAGCGCGAGAAATTCTATGCCGACCTCAATCGCACTCGTGCGGAAACTGACAAGATGTATGCGGAGGCAAGGCGATTGAATCTCGAGTTCTCTCGGTCCCTGGATGAAACGATGAAGATGCGTGCCGAGAGGGATAAAGCCGACGCCGAGGCGAAAAAGTTCGCCATGGATACGATGAAGACCCAGCTGGAAATCCGCTGGTATACCCCTGTCGTGAGCGGTTCAATCGCTCTCGCCTGGTTTAGCGCCGGCGCGGCATTCGTCACCGTGCTGATCAAGTTGCTGTCAGTTCGAGGCAACTAACCCGCTCGTGGTCAGTCACTGACCAACACAACGCAAGCCCTTGCCTGCGAAGGCCCGATCCGACTTATCCACACGTTTATGCAGGTCGTATCCACAATCCGTGTGGATAACGCCTGACGTTCGCCTGCCGTTCGCCTGCCGCGCTACTTAGCCGGAACACCCAGCTCCTTGAGCAGCGACGGCGATGGATACACCTTGTCCATCAACCAACGCATATAGCGCATATCGACGTGGATCGCGCGCTTGTAGCGTGGGTCGTACATCCAACTGGCGCTGACGGCTTCCCAGTTACTGTCGAAGTTGAGGCCAACCAGCTCACCCTTTGCGTTGAGCACCGGTGAACCCGAGTTACCGCCCGTCGTGTCGAGGTTGCTCAGGAAGTCGACCGGCATCGCACCCGTCTTCGGGTCGGCGTAGCCGGCGAAGTCACCCTTGTGAATAGCGTCGAGCAGCGGCTTCGGTGCATCGAACGGGGCAACGCCCGTGTTCTTTTCCACGATGCCCTGCACTGTCGTGACGGGCGCGTAGGTGACGGCATCGCGTGCGTTAAGCGGTGTGACCTTGCCGAAACTCACGCGCAGTGTGGCGTTTGCATCCGGATACACCGCCTTGCCCTGCTTCTCGCGATAAGCGATCAGCGCCTGCATATAGGAAGGACGCAGGCGCAGGAGATCGCCTTCGCGCGCTTTGCGTTCATCCTCAATGCGAAGGAGTGCGGGAAGCAGCGCGCGGGCCGCGACCAGCAAAGCGTCGTCACTCTTCTCGACATCGGCCGGCGCCGCCGCGAACAGTCGCGTCCGCTCGGCCTCGTCGCCAAACGTCGTCGCTCCGTAGATGTGATCGAGCGCTTTCGCGAGTTCCGCTGACGTCCGGCCGAAGACCTTGTCGACTTCGGGCAGACGCTGTGCGTCCGGCAGCTTCTGATAGCGCGTGATGAGCGACGTGACCAGCGCCTTTTCCACGCGCGCATCGTAACGGCGCTGGATCTGCTTCAGCTGGCTCTGGATGAGCTCCTCGTCGCGCTTCTGATAGCCGGACTCGCGTTCGGCGTCCGCCTTGGGACGCTCCACGGCGAGGCGATCGACCGACAATGCCCCACGCATCAGCTGCGTCTGGCTCGACAGCAGGCCCACGAGCAGGTCGCGCTCGCGCACGCCCTTGCCTTGTGCGATGAGTGCCATGGCCTGGTCGATCTGAGGCTTGAGCGTCTTCGCATCGGATTGCGTAGCGAGCCAGGCGAGCATCGCCGCCTCGTCCTCGCGACGAACCGTGACCGCATCGCTGCGCTCGAGGCCCTCCAGTTCGCCGCTGAATCGCTTGATACCGTTCTTCAGGGTCTGAAGCTGGGAGGCGTAGCGGATGCCCGCCTCCTTGTCGGTCCTGCCCTCGGCCTCGATCACGTCCTGCAGGGCCTTCAACACCGCAACCGAGGTTGGCAGTCGCCACTCGATCTGGTCGGCGAATTCAGCGGCCGTGCGGTGACGATACGTGGTGCCTGGATAGCCGGCGAGCATGACGAAGTCGCCCTCGGCCACGCCTGCCGTAGCAATCTGCAGATGCGACGGCGGGTGATAGGGCACGTTGTCCGGCGAGAAATCAGCCGGTTTGCCGTCCTTGCCGACATAGGCGCGCAGGATGGTGAAGTCGCCGGCGTGGCGCGGCCAGACGAAGTTATCGACCTCGTCGCCGTAATTGCCAATGGCGCGCGGTGGCGCGTAAACGAGGCGGATGTCGCGCAGCTCGAGCTGGCGAACCAGATAGAAGTCGCGGCCATAGAACATGTTGGCCACGCTGCATTTGATGCCGGCTTCCGCCTCGCACTCGGCGACCAGCGCCTTGCTCGCCGCGTCCACCGCATCGTAATACGCCCTGCCCGTCTTGCCCCGGGCACCGGCGAGCACGCGGTCGGTAACTTTCTCGAAGCCGACCGTGACGCGGAGGCGGTAGTCCGGATTGGCCGGCAGTTCGCCCGCACGGTCCGCGGCCACGTAACCGTTGGTGATGAGATCACGGTCCGGCTTCGAGTTGTACTGGATGACGCCGAAGGCCACATGGTGGTTGGTCACCACCAGGCCGTCCGCCGACACGAACGAGCCGGTGCCGCCACCGATGCGGACCACCGCGTTCAGGGGCGCCCGAGTGAGGTCGGCGAGGTCCTTCGGGTCGCCGCGGAAACCGGCGTCCTTGAGATTCTTCGCAATTCCGGGCAACTGCGACGGCAGCCACATGCCTTCGTCTGCCTTCGCATCCAGCGCCAGCGCCATGGCTGCTCCCAGCATCATCGAGCGGATCCGCATTATTTCGTTGCCCCTGTCGGCCATCAAGTCCGCCCGACCATAGAGGGT
>NZ_JBFUIT010000303.1:0-4739 GCF_056401735.1 Luteibacter sp. P4_D7_3 | reverse complement strand
CCCTGGCACGTGGGCCGGCATCGCAAGGTCACGCGCGCCGTGCACGCCGAGGGCGGCAAGATCTGCATGCAGATCCTTCATGCAGGGCGCTATGCCTATCAGCCGTTCTCGGTGGCGCCGTCGAAGATCAAGTCGCCGATCACCCCGTTCACGCCACGCGCGCTTTCTTCCGGCGGCGTGGAGCGCAGCATCGACGCCTTCGTGCGCAGCGCGAAGCTCGCGCGCGACGCGGGCTACGACGGCGTCGAGGTGATGGGTTCGGAAGGCTACCTGATCAACCAGTTCCTCACCGCCCGGACTAATAAGCGCACGGACCGCTGGGGCGGCTCGGCCGAGAACCGCATGCGCTTCCCGATCGAGATCGTGCGTCGCACGCGCGAAGCCGTAGGCAAGGACTTCATCATCATCTATCGCCTGTCCATGCTGGACCTGGTGGACGATGCCCAGCCATGGGGCGACATCGTCACGTTGGGCAAGGCCATCGAGGCAGCCGGCGCGACGATCATCAACACCGGTATCGGCTGGCATGAGGCGCGCATCCCGACCATCGTCACCAGCGTGCCGCGCGGCGCCTTCAGCTGGGTGACACGGCGCATGAAGGGCGAAGTCGGCATCCCGCTCGTCACCACGAACCGCATCAACATGCCCGACGTGGCCGAACAGATCCTTGCCCATGGCGATGCCGACATGGTCTCCATGGCGCGCCCGTTGCTCGCGGATCCGGAGTGGGTCAACAAGGCGAAGGCAAGCCGGCCGGCGGCGATCAACACCTGCATCGCCTGCAACCAGGCCTGCCTCGACCACGTCTTCGAGAACCGTCGCGCATCGTGCCTGGTGAATCCGCGCGCCTGCCACGAAACCGAACTCACCATCACCCCAGCCCTCGCTAAAAAGCGCGTCGCCGTCGTGGGCGCCGGCCCCGCCGGACTCGCCGCCGCCACGACACTCGCCGAGCGTGGTCATGCCGTCGTGTTGTTCGACCGCGCCGCCGAAATCGGTGGCCAGTTCAACATGGCCAAGCGCATTCCGGGCAAGGAAGAATTCAGCGAGACCTTACGCTACTTCAGGCATCGCCTCGACGAGACCGGCGTGGAGTGCCGCCTCGGCACCGATGCCACCGTCGAAGTGCTCGCCGGCAATGGTTTCGACACCGTGATCCTTGCGACCGGCGTGCTTCCACGCCCGCTCGATCTCCCAGGTGCGGACCATGCAAAGGTGCTGTCCTATCTGGACGTTCTCCATGGCAACGCCGCGGTCGGCCACAAGGTCGCGATCATCGGTGCCGGCGGCATCGGTTTCGACGTGGCCGAATTCCTCAGTGAAGCGGCGCCCTCCCCCAGCACCGACATCGCGCGCTGGACAAAGGAATGGGGCGTCGACATGACCATGGCGACGCCGGGTGGCCTCATGCCCGCACGACCGGAAAAATCGGAACGGCAGATCTGGCTGCTTCAGCGCACGGCGGGACGCCCTGGCGCAAGGTTGAACAAGACCTCGGGCTGGGTCCATCGTGCGACGCTGAAGAACAAGAAGGTAGCGATGGTGGGCGGCGTGGCGTACGACCGCATCGACGACGCCGGCCTGCATGTCACCATTGACGGCGAGGCACAGGTGCTCGAGGTGGACAACGTCATCGTCTGCGCAGGACAGGAGCCGAACCGGCAGTTGCACGAAGCACTCGTGGCGCGCGGCGTGGATGTCAGGCTGGTAGGTGGTGCCGACGTCGCGGCGGAGCTGGATGCGAAGCGCGCGATCGATAAGGCGACGCGCCTGGCCGCCGCCTTGTAACGCGTTCGCTTGGAGGGGTGAGGCGCAGAGCCTTCGGTGCCCACCCTCGCTGCTCAGACACGTCCTCCGCGTTTCGTACCGGAAAGGCCGCTGCGCGGCCGTGTACTTATATGGCCTACGGCCGCTCCACTTGTGCGGAACTCGCCTCGAGGGTGGGCACCGAAGGCTCTTCCCATCCTTGAGGTTCGTGTGGGTCGAGCCGACGAAGCAACGCCGCTTCGGCTGCCGGCTCGTCGCCATCGTCAAGCGGTCAATCCCAGCGCCGGTCGCGATCATCCGCGCGCAGCGGCGCAGCGGCGCGGAAAGGTCTCACCAAGCCGGAATAGTCGTACCAGCACGACGACCGTGACGGTCCGCTTCGGCGGCCGGTCCCGCCCAACGGCTCTCCGTCCAGCTGACCGTATCGTCGTGAGAGACCTTGGTGTCCCCGCGAGACGCCCAAGTGTACGAAGCGACGGCGAAGCCGAGCCCGCGAAGCCGAAGGCGAGAACCAAAAAAAAGGCCCGCGTTAGCGGGCCCTTCTTTCAGCGCTTCTCGATCGGCACGTAAGCCTGGTCTTCCGGGCCCGTGTAATTCGCGCTGGGGCGGATGATCTTGCCGTCCTGACGCTGTTCGATCACGTGCGCGCTCCAGCCCGACGTACGCGCGATGACGAACAGCGGGGTGAACATCGCCGTCGGTACGCCCATCATGTGGTACGCCGAAGCCGAGTACCAGTCGAGGTTGGGGAACATCTTCTTCAGATCCCACATCAGCTTCTCGATCTTCTCCGACACTTCGAACAGGCGCGGATTGCCGCCATCGGTGCAGAGCTTGCGCGCGATTTCCTTGATGATTTCATTACGCGGATCGGACACGGTATACACCGGGTGACCGAAGCCGATGATGATTTCCTTGCGCTCCACGCGTGCACGGATGTCTGCCTCGGCTTCGGCGGCATTGCGGTAGCGCGCGATGATCTCCATCGCCACTTCGTTCGCGCCACCGTGCTTCGGGCCACGCAGCGCACCGATGGCGCCGGTGATCGCCGAGTACATATCCGAACCGGTACCGGCGATAACGCGGGCGGCGAACGTGCTGGCGTTGAACTCGTGCTCGGCATACAGCACCAGCGAACGGTCGAGCGCATGCGAATGCAGGTCGCTCGGCTTGCGGCCGTGCAGCAGGTGCAGGAAGTGCGCGGCGATCGACTCGTCTTCGGTCTCCGTTTCGATGCGCTTGCCGTTGTGGCTGAAGTGGTACCAGTACAGCAGCATCGAGCCGAAGCAGGCCATCAGCCGGTCGGCTATGTCGCGCGCACCGGTGATGTTGTGGTCGTCCTTCTCCGGCAACACGGTACCGAGTACCGACGCACCGGTGCGCATCACGTCCATCGGGTGCGTCGCTGCGGGCAGCAGCTCGAGTGCTGCCTTCACCGGTGCCGGCAGCCCGCGCAGGCGCTTCAGCTTGGCGCGATAGGCATTGAGCTCCATCCAGTTCGGCAGCACGCCGTGGACGAGCAGATACGCCACTTCTTCGAAGGAGCCCTTCGCGGCGAGGTCGTGGATGTCGTAGCCACGATAGTGCAGGTCGTTGCCGCTACGGCCGACCGTGCAGAGCGCGGTGTTTCCCGCCGCGACGCCGGAGAGGGCGACGGACTTCTTTGCCTTCGGCTGGGTAGTGGTGGTGGTGTCGGTCATGCGTGACTCTCCTTAACCCTTCTTGGAAAACAGAGCGTCGAGACGACGCTCGTAGTCGTGGTAGCCAATGCGGTCGTAAAGCTCTTCGCGCGTCTGCATCGTGTCGATGACGTTGCGCTGGTGACCGTCGCGGCGAATGGCGGTGTAGACGTTCTCAGCGGCCTTGTTCATGGCACGGAACGCGGAAAGCGGGTACAGCACGATGCCGACGCCCACGCTGCCGAGCTCTTCAGTACTGAACAGCGGGGTCTGGCCGAACTCGGTGATGTTGGCGAGCACGGGCACGTCGAGCGCATCGACGAAGCGCTTGTAGGTTGGCAGGTCGTAAGCTGCCTCAACGAAGACGGCGTCGGCGCCGGCTTCCGCACAGGCCACGGCACGCTCCAGGGCAGCCTCCACGCCGAGAACCGCGATGGCGTCGGTCCGCGCGATGAGGAAGAAGTCCGGGTCGGTCTTCGCATCGGCGGCGGCCTTGACGCGATCGGCCATTTCTTCCGTGGTGACGATTTCCTTGCCCGGACGGTGACCGCAGCGCTTGGCGCCGACCTGGTCTTCGATGTGGCAGGCGGCAGCGCCGAACTTGATCAGGCTTTTTACCGTGCGCGCGATGTTGAACGCGCTGGGACCGAAACCGGTGTCGATGTCGACCATGAGCGGCAGGTCGCACACATCGGTGATACGACGAACATCGGTGAGGACGTCGTCCAAGGTGTTGATGCCGAGGTCCGGCAGGCCGAGCGAGCCGGCAGCGACGCCGCCGCCAGAAAGGTAGATGGCACGGAAGCCCGCGCGCTTGGCCAGCAGGGCGTGATTGGCGTTGATCGCGCCGATCACCTGCAGCGGCTGTTCGGCCGCGAGTGCGGCGCGAAAGCGGCCGCCGGCCGAGGGAAGCTGTGCCATGGAACTCTCCACGTAAAGAATCCCATTTTAGCGCGAACCGGGGTCGGGGCTTTGTTGCGTCGCGGGAGAGCATCGCCGATGAATCGGCTCCCACAGAAATACAGGAGACCTCCACACGCTTCGTGTGGGAGCAACTGTCTTTTTTAGACAGCCGCCCCATGCCGCCATCCGGCCTGATCACGGACCATCGCATTGATGGCCGTGATCAGGCATCGCATGCAGGCAACGATGGCCACCTTGGCTACTTTTCCCCGCGCCCGCAGGGCGCGGTAACGCTCGCCCAGGGCTGTTCCTTTTGCTCTGACGGCGGCCCAGGCGGCCATGTATAACGCGCGCCGGACGATCCATCGGCCGGCGCGTACGCGCCTGGCA
>NZ_JBFUIT010000302.1:0-4741 GCF_056401735.1 Luteibacter sp. P4_D7_3 | reverse complement strand
ATTCGGGGACTGGTCCTCCTTGCCCAGTTTCACGGCATTGCGGCGAGTGCCGAACAAATCCACCACGACGCAGGGCTCGGCAGCGACAGGCTCGATGACGCCAGCCTCCTGCTCGCTGCACGCAAGCTCGGTCTGAAGGCGCGGATCGTCGACCAGCCGATAGCGCGGATAGGTCAGCTTTCCCTTCCCGCGCTTGCCCTCCGGTCTGACGGCGCCGCTTTCCTCGTTGCGAGGGTGCAAGGCAGCCAATATCTAGTCCATGACCTTGAGCTTGGCCGACCCGTTCTGTGGACCGCAGAGGCATTTGCCGCCCGTTACGAGGGCCGGATCCTCGCCGTGACGTCGAGAGCATCCCTCGTCGCCGGTCTGGCCCGTTTTGATTTCACATGGTTCATCCCGGCCGTCGTCAAGTACCGAAAGCTGCTGCTCGAAGTACTGTGCGTCTCCCTGTTCCTGCAACTCTTCGCACTGGTCACGCCATTGTTCTTCCAAGTGGTGATGGACAAGGTTCTTGTCCACCACGCCATGACCACGCTCAACGTCATAACCGTGGGGCTGGTGGCCATCACCTTGTTCAACGTGGTCCTCTCTGGCTTGCGCACGTTCGTTTTCGCACACACAACAAGCCGGATTGACGTTGAATTGGGTGCAAAGCTCTTCCGTCATGTCCTCTCGTTGCCCCTTGCCTATTTCGAGTCGCGCCGAGTCGGCGACACCATCGCCAGGGTCCGGGAGCTTGAGAACATCCGCAACTTTCTGACCGGGCAGACACTGACCTCGGTCCTCGACCTCCTTTTCACGTTCGTCTTCCTCGCTGTGATGTTTGCCTACAGCGGCTGGCTGACCCTGGTGGTCGTGGTGTCGTTGCCGCTCTACGCCGCATGGTCGGCCGCCATCACCCCGGTGCTGCGTCGACGGCTCAATGAGAAGTTCACCAGGGGTGCCGACAACCAGTCTTTCCTGGTCGAGGCCATATCTGGCATCGGCACCGTCAAAGCCATGGCAGTCTCCCCGCGCATGACCAGGCTGTGGGACAACCAGCTGGCCGCCTACGTGACGGCCGGTTTCCGGGTCACGCGTCTTGCCAATGTCGGCCAGCAGGGCGTTCAGCTCCTGCAAAAGTTGGTCGGTGTTGCGATTCTCTACTGGGGCGCCAAGTTGGTGATTGATGGTTCCCTGACCGTCGGGCAACTCGTTGCGTTCAACATGCTAGCGGGCCAGGTATCTACCCCGATCCTGCGCCTCGCGCAGCTATGGCAGGACTTCCAACAGGTTGGCATTTCCGTCGAGCGCCTCGGCGACATCTTCAACACCCGCGCCGAGCCGGGCGAAAACAGCGGCATGGCCCTGCCGCCCATCAAGGGCAGGGTCACGTTCGAGAAGATCGGCYTTCGCTACCGGCCCGATACCCCAGAGGTCCTTTCCGATATCGATCTTGACGTGCAGCCCGGCGAGGTCATCGGCATTGTCGGGCGCTCTGGATCGGGCAAGAGCACCCTGACCAAGCTCGTCCAGCGCCTGTATGTTCCTGAGCGCGGCCGCGTGCTGGTCGATGGGCACGACCTCGCACTGGTCGACCCCGCCTGGCTTCGCCGTCAGCTCGGCGTCGTTCTCCAGGAGAACTTCCTCTTCAACCGCACTGTTCGCGAAAACATCGCCCTTGGCGACCCGGGCATGGCCATGGAACGGGTCATTGAGGCCGCAAAGCTCGCCGGCGCTCACGACTTCATCGTCGACCTTCCCCAAGGCTACGACACTATCGTCGGCGAGCACGGTGCCAGCCTGTCTGGCGGTCAGCGTCAGCGCGTGGCCATTGCGCGGGCCCTGGTCCTTGACCCCCGCATCCTCATCTTCGACGAGGCGACCAGCGCCTTGGACTACGAGTCCGAAAGGGCCGTCATGGACAACATGCGCGCCATTTGCCGCGACCGTACCGTGATCATCATTGCCCATCGTCTCTCGACCGTTCGCCAGGCGAACCGCATTGTCGTGGTTGATAAGGGCCGTATCGTCGAGTCCGGCGCACCCGCTGAGCTGCTTGCGATCGACGACGGCCATTTCCGTCAGCTCCATCGACTCCAGCAGGGCTGACCCATGGGTGCCAGAATCGATGCAATCGTTGCGGTGTTCGTCCGGTACTGCGATATCTCCAAGGCCGCTTGGGCCGACCGCCACGCCATGGTGCCAGCGCAAAGGACCACCGATGAATTGGCGTTCCTGCCGGCCCACCTTGAATTGACGGACGCGCCTCTCTCCCCGGCCCCACGGTGGAGCATGAGAATCATCATGGCGCTCTTCGTCGTGGCTCTCGCATGGGCCTGTCTCGGAAAACTCGACGTCGTCGCCGTCGGGGCTGGCAAGACAGTCACGACAGGGCGCACGCGTGTGGTCCAGCCGCCTGAGACAGCGGTGGTCCGGCGTATCTTGGTCGACGATGGCCAACACGTCAGACAAGGCGAGCTCCTTGTCGAACTCGACGGGACGGCGACGACCGCGGACGTCGACAAGGCCCGGGACGCCTTCCTCAGCGCTCGCCTGAATGCGGCTCGCAGCAGCGCAATGGCAAGTGCCATTGATAGCGGTAGGCTCCCTGCGCTGGGCAATGATGGAACGTATCCAGCGGGCCGCTTCGAAGCAATGCGAGACCTCGCGTCCAGTCAGTGGGCGGCCTTCCGGGCGCGAAAGCAGGGCCTCGAGGCGATGGTCGAGCAAAAGGCCGCCGAGCTCCGC
This sequence comes from Luteibacter sp. P4_D7_3, assembly GCF_056401735.1. Lineage (NCBI taxonomy): Bacteria > Pseudomonadati > Pseudomonadota > Gammaproteobacteria > Lysobacterales > Rhodanobacteraceae > Luteibacter > Luteibacter sp. P4_D7_3. The sequence continues at coordinate 2,011 of NZ_JBFUIT010000302.1, read as the reverse complement.
ACGGTCGAGTCGGCGATTGGCCCACTCGAGGAGTTCCTCGCCATCTCGCAAACGCGTGTGGCCGACTATGAGGCGTTGCTCGACAAGAAATATGTGCCGCGCCAGGAATACCTCGTCCGCAAGCAAGAGCGCATCAATGCAGAGCGGGACCTAGCCGGCCAACGAAGCCGTGCGCAAGAACTACGCTCAGCCATCGTTGGCGCGCGGGAGGAACTGGCCCTGTCGACCAAGGACCTCCGCCGGCAAACACTCGACGAACTGCGCCAGGCACAAGAACAGATGGCTCAATACGGGCCCGAGGTTGCAAAGACGGCGCAGCATAACGCCCAGATGGCCCTGCGCTCGCCAGTGGACGGCACCGTTCAGCAACTCGCGGTCCATACGGTTGGTGGTGTGGTGACGCCTGCGCAGCCACTCCTATCGGTCGTACCGGACGACGAGTCGCTCGAGGTCGAGGTCACGGTACTCAACCGGGACATCGGCTTCGTTCGGGAAGGGCAGGCTGCAGCAGTCAAGGTGGATACGTTTCCCTATACCCGCTACGGCCATCTTCAAGGACGCGTCAGGAGTGTGTCGCATGACGCGATCCAGGACGAGAAGCTCGGATTGATCTACCTCGCCCATGTCATCCTCCCGACCAGCACGCTGATGGTCGACGGCGTCCCGGTTCACCTGTCGCCCGGCATGTCGCTTTCGGTTGAGATAAAAACCGATAAGCGTAGGGTCATTGATTACCTGCTGTCACCGCTCGAACAGGCAGCGCATGAGGCGATGCAGGAACGTTAACGTCAACTTGACTCTAGACGTGTCGGAGAATGCAAGATGCAATTATCCAGGCTTCAGGGGCCGAGCAACTTGCAGGTCGATAACGTGGGAATCCAGAAACCCGAAGGGTTACGCGATTCCGTTGAAGGTGGCCGGGTGTTTTGGGAAATTTTCTGAACTGGCGTCAACGTCTATGACAAAACTTGGGTTATTCATTGCGGTGTCCGGATGCGGTGGCATGCTCGTGGCCATCTTTAACAAGGCTGCGACCGGCGGCGCGCGGAACATGGCCGCACGCATTTCTTGGGCGCTCTTCGGCGTAGCGCTCGCTGCCTGGATCTATGGCGGCGTCGGGGGAATGCTATACGCCCTCGACCATGGTGTCACCGCAATACAAAGCCGGGCCGGCACTTCCGTTCTCGATCGCTCAGCGCATCCGTTTCTCTATTGGACCGCATTTGTCGGTTCGGTTGGTGCGATGGCACTTTTTACTGCAATTTCTGCTGGGTGTTTCTGGAAAGCTCTCAAGAAGGGCTAACTCTCCTATTCTCAAAGGACTTGATAATGAGCACCACTCCGTCGGATTTCGCGTTCGGAAGCAGCCGCGTGGGATTTCAGATTGCCGAGCTATCTACGGCACTGGTCGAATATTTCAACCGCTCATTCGCAGAAATTCAGGCAAAGGCCAAGGCAGATACGCTAACGCCACAGGAGTTTGCAGCTGCTCAGGCTTCGCTTTACGGCGAATGTGCGGAGCTCGCTCACATGTTTTCCGATAGGTTTAATGGAACCGGAGACTTAGAGTGGGCGAAAATCTGCGATGCCTGGGCTCAAGGCTTCGATGCGAAACGGCTCGTCGCGCAGTCGGCAGTTGAAACGGAAGACAAGGCGCTCGAATACTTCGAGAATTTCGTATCCTCCGCGTCGATCTACGACGATGAAGCGGTGCTGTCGTCGCAAATCGGCAAGGGTGCCGGGCCCGCGTTATCTAAGGCCTTCAAACTGCCCGGCTATCTGGATAAGGCGTTTCAAGGCTGGGAGTTCGCCAAGGACTGGATGAAGGGCGACGCTACGGCCATGGCCGGCGTAGCCGGCGCATTTGCCCTGGGTGAACTGCTTACTGGCCCGGCTGTAGCGCTCATTGTCGGTCTCGGTGGCAGCGTGATGTTCACAGCGCTGGCCTTGGGAATCGCAGGCGCGACCCTATGGGTCGCCGGCGATATAGTCAAAAAGGGCATCAATGACT
>NZ_JBFUIT010000301.1:0-4741 GCF_056401735.1 Luteibacter sp. P4_D7_3 | reverse complement strand
GCCTAGCCACGGTCACATTTGGCCCCTACATTCAAAAGCTAGCTTTCGCCAGCACGGGAACCTGTCATGTCAACCGATTCTGACGCCTCACCCGTTGGGCCCGATTTCAGCCAGGGCGTCTACGCGTCCACGCTTCCCGAAGAGGGTGTCTTCGCCGGCCATGTCAATGGCGAGGCGATCATCGTGGCGCGCACCGACGAGGGCATCATGGCCTTGGGTGGTGCCTGCAGCCATTACAGCGGACCGCTGCACGAAGGCCTCCGTGTGGGTGACACCATCAGCTGCCCCTGGCATCACGCCTGTTTCGATCTGAAGACCGGCCGGGCATTGAAAGCGCCGGCACTGGCCCCGGTGGCGCGCTGGAAGGTGGAAGAAGAGGGCGGCAAGGTTTTCGTGCGTGAAGCGCTGCCTGATGATGCGACATCTCCTGCGGCGTTGATGGCAGACAAGCACTTCGTAATCGTTGGTGGTGGTGCCTCGGGGTTCGCCGCGGCGCAACGTCTTCGCCAGCATGGTTTCGCCGGCGACATCACGATGATCAGCGCCGACGTGGATGCTCCCTATGACCGGCCCAATGTGTCGAAGGACTATCTGGCCGGGACCGCCGATCCGGCGTGGATGCCGCTGAAGGACGCGGCGTTCTACGCGGACCTGAAGATCACGTTGAAGTTGGGAACGGTGGTCCGTTCTATTGATGCGGCTTCGCGTTCGGTTGCGCTGGAATCGGGCGAGCCGCTCACGTACGACAAACTGCTTCTTGCGACAGGTGCGGAGCCAGTTCGTCCTTCAGCACCCGGTTTCGATCAGCCGCACGTGCATACGTTGCGCAGCATGAAGGATGCGGAGCGGGTGATTGCCGATGTTACCTCTGACGACATCGTCGCCGTGATCGGCAGCAGCTTCATTGGGCTGGAAGCGGCGGCGTCGCTTCGTCACCGCGGTGTCGCGGTGCACGTGATCGGTCCGGAGCTGATTCCGCTGCGGAGCAAGTTCGGTCCGGCCATCGGGACGATGATCAAGGCGCTGCATGAGGCGAACGGTGTCGTGTTTCATCTTGGGCGCCGCGCCGAAGGCTATGCCGACGGTGCCGTGCAGCTCGACGACGGCACCTCGGTGCGCGCGACGCGCGTAGTGCTCGGCATCGGTGTGAAGCCGCGCTTGCAGTTGGCCGAAACGGCAGGAGTGCGAATCGAACGCGGTGTGGTTGTCGACACGTCGATGCGCTCATCGGACCCGAACATCTTCGCCACGGGTGACATCGCACGTTACCCCGGTGCACATGGGGAGCTCGCGCGCGTGGAGCATTGGGTACTCGCCGAGCGTCACGGCCAGGTCGCCGCAGCAGGGATGCTGGGCATCGACGACCCGTTCGAAGAGCCGCCGTTCTTCTGGAGCGTCCACTACGACACGACCATTCGCTACGTCGGGCACGCCGAGGACTGGGACGCCATTCGCGAGGAAGGCTCCGTGGCGGACAAGGATGCCGAAGTGCGGTACGAGAAGGACGGGCGGGTGATCGCTGTGGCCACGGTGAACCGGGATATGGATTCGCTGAAGGCGGCGGAGATGCTGAAACGCTAGCGGATCCTACTCGACCCACACTACGTCCGAGATACCCAGGTGTGTCCCTTGCCTGGGGACGATTTCTACCGGATGGCTACCATCGGCATGACATACGTAGATGTGACCGTGGGGTCCGAGATACGCCAGCATGCTTCCATCCGGCGACCATGTCGGATTGCTGCCCTGCGCGAGCATCTGCAACCCCGTTCCATCGGGATGCACTTTCCCGATCCCCTGGGCCGAACTGAAGGCGAGCCATTGCCCGTCCGGCGACCAGACCGGATTTCCGGTCCGGTGCCAATGGTCCGTGGGGTCGCCTCCTCGCACGATGCTGTGGCGCATCTCGTTGTTGAGCCTGGCGCCAGGGATATCCGTGAGCTGCCTCGTTGCGCCGGTGGCCGTATCCATCAGGAACACCTCGTGCAGATTGCACGCCGTGAGGTTGCCCTTGGTGCCACCTGCGAAGGCGAGGGTCTTGCCGTCGGGTGACCACGTCGGGAACATTCCTCGACAGCCTGTTACGTCGGATGCGCAGACCGACACCTCTTGCCCGTCGATCGGCGCAACGCATACTCGCCCTCCGGAAGCGAGGCCGGCGACGCGTCGTGCATCCGGTGACAGGGTGGCTTGGGTAGCAAGGTAGCGGTGCGCGGGATCCTGCGATGACGGTGCATCCCAGTCCGCTGCGGTGAAGAGATCGACGGTCGGGCTACTAAGTGCCTTCTTGGTCGCATAAGCATGCCCGGCCATCAGGTCGACGAGGAAGGGTCCACGATCTGCCCCAGATCTGCTGTTTACGCCGAGCGCGTGCTGCCGTGGATACACGACGAGGTCACTGGCGTTGGAAAAATTCGCGACGACCGCCGGAGGCGTGCTTCCATCGGCGGGGGCCGCGTAAAGCCGCTGACGTAAGGGGCTCCCCTGCACGGGAGGTTCCGACGGGTCGAGGGCGACGAACAAGAATCTGCCTTGCAAGGGCAGTCGATCGGTCGACGCCGCGGCAGCGCTAACCGAGGACGCGGTTGCCAATACATACGCGGCTGACAAGAGGTAACGCAGGCTCCGGCATTGCTTCATGTCATTTCCAGTCTATCGGCGCCAGATGGAAGTTCGTTATGGGATGGGGCTCATTCCGGAAGGGGATGAGTGGGGTGGCCGCCGAACAATCTATTCAAGGATCTATTCACGCTGAGGCGGACAGAATCTGTATGCCTATGAATAGCCTTTGTATTGTCCTCGAGAATCTATTCAAGAATCTATTCACAGGGGCGCTTACTCCGGCGCTACTCGGCGTTTCAAGGCAAGGACGGCGTCRTCTTCTCGAGAATCCGCATTGATTCGGCGTTCTTCCTGTCCCACTCCTCTGCTTCTTTCTTGCTGAGCTTCGTAAAGGCAGACGGCGGCTGAGGGGGTGGCGGGGCGGTTGCCTCACCGCTGGGCGTGCTGCCCACGGCGCCAGCGGCTGAATAAGGAACCGCTCTCACCACGACGGGCGCGGGTCGCTGGGTGGTGTGGACGATGGATGAGGTCATGCTCCGGAACACGGCGGGGATGACGACGTAGTAGCCGAGTACAAATATCCCGGCTGTCAGCATTGCCGCGGCTAGCAAGGCTGTAGGCATCCGGTTGCGCCGCGTCCACGACGGACCCGTTGGCTTCGCACCGGCCATGGATGAAAGGACGTCATCGGCCCAATACGTCGTCGGCAAATCCCCCGTTTCAGCAAGCATGTGCCGTAGCGCTACACCGTCGATCAATTCGATCTGCGGAAACTCAGCCGCCGCGGCGATGGCGGCAGCGCTGAACGATCCCGTGATGACGACGATCGCCCGCGTGGCATGCTGCGTTTGCATCACGCCAATAAGCTCATGAACGACGTTGTGCGTGACCTCGAAGAAGTTCACCCGCTTGCACTGCACGACGATGTATTCGCCGTCACGGAAGAGCTTGAGGTCGATGCCACCGTCGAACTTCTTCCACGACGTTTGCGCCCCCGTCCCCGAGTGCTCGACCCGATAGCCGCGTGCAGCGTAGTGCCGCGCCATCAGGCGTTCGAATTCATCCCACGGCATGCTGGCCAGGGGATCGGCGTGGCGGAACCTTGCCTTCCTGTGTCCCATCCCGGGCGGTCTTACTGGTCTTTGATGGCGGTGGCGATCGGCTTCTTGTCGTCGAGGGAAGCGACGATTTCACGCTCCCTGGCGGCGTCGTGGACCACGGGCGGGTGCGTCCGCATCGCTTCGACTGCCCTCAGGCCAGATCTCAGCCCGGGGAGTACGGAGGGTAGCGAGGCGACCGGCTGTTGCTCGGTGGCCAGGGGCTTCCGCGACTCGAGCAACCTCGCCATCTGCGCCTGCTGGATCTCGTGAATGTAGAACGTGTAGAGCATCACCAGGGCACCCGCCATCACGACGACGGCAGCGACAGCGGCCACGGCCGATGCGCGATCGATTCTCGCCTGGCGAGTATGCGTGTGCCGGACGGGCGGTCTTGCCGCGCCCGACCATGCAGGGAACTCGGGCGAGGCAGGCGCTTCGACGATGGGCTCCGCGACCGGCCCGAGCATGGCCCGTATGGTTTTCCCGTCGATCAGCCGGATATGCCGGAACTTCACCGCGGCCTCCATGGCTGCGGTGGTGAATTCGCCCGAGGTGACGACTATCGCGCCCGTGGCCCCGACGGTATGCATCACGCCGATGAGTTGGTGCACGTCGTTGTGCGGCACCTGGAAGGAGTTCCAGTGCTTGCACTGGACGACGATGAGTTCCTGGTCGCGGTGGAGCTTGAGATCGATGCCGCCGTCCGGGAGGTTGCCCTCGCCGGCGCCGGTGTGTTCGACGCGATAGCCCTGTCGTCGGAAGTGCTCGGCCACCAGGTGTTCGAATGCTCCCCAAGTGAGCCGGCTCAGCGCATCGTCGTGACGATGGCGAACGGACTTCATGCCGGGCCTCATCGGCGCGACTCCTCTAGGTACGGCATCGAGTGGCGCCCATGGGCGCCGGGTAGGACTTCCATGACTTCCCCCTGTGATTCCCCAATGCGACACCACCCCCCGGCGGGTCCTTGGGACTCGGGGAATATAGCGGGGTTTCGTGTGGATTTCTGTAGGCATATCCCTACAAACACACGTGGCGTGCCTCTGGTGAGTACGCGGCTCCGCCGGGTGGCGGCGGAGCCC
>NZ_JBFUIT010000300.1:0-4742 GCF_056401735.1 Luteibacter sp. P4_D7_3 | reverse complement strand
CTACTGGTCACCTTGATGACCGGCTGGCCACTGGCGTTCTTGCCCACCGCGAAGCTAAGCGCCACAGGCAGGCCACTGCGGTTCAGACCCGCACGCGAGAACGCCTCTTCCGAGGCGAGGGCGACATGGATGTTATCGGCCTTGGCCGACACCCCAGTCAGTGGAATTTCCGCTACCAGCGGCTGGTCCATGGTCGAGCGCACCTGGACGGCGCCCAGGTCCTGCGCCAGGGCATGTCCGCCCCCCGTGGCAAGCGCCAGCATGATCGACAGCTTCAACGTACGGTTCATCACTCGCTTCCCCCGAACTAATACCATGCTGACGGCACGCCTCTTTCGGGCGGTCGGCCGCGAAGGCGCCACTGTAGTGCACCCCAGCAACAACTAACAATAGCGACCACGGGCAGTTACACGACAACGTTGCTGTCGTTCACGAGGCCCGTACACGCCCCCCTTACATGTTATGGCTTGCGCTGGGCGTCCAGCTGACGCTCGAGTTCGGCGATTTTCCGGTCCCGATCGTCCAGCTGGCGGCTTGCGGCTTGTGTATCCGACTCCAGCGCATCGACGCGTGCCTTGAGCTGCCGCACGTTGGTGTCCTCGGCCTGCACCTCCCCGTGCACCGCCGTCACCCTGGCGCGGGTGGCGGCGGCCGGGTCGGCCTGCGCCGCCTTCGTCTGGGTTTGCTGGGCCGCGATCGCCAGGGGCGAGGACACGACGAGCAGGCAGGCGATGGCGGCGCGATGGTTCATTACAGATAGTCCTCGATCAGGATCTCCGCGATCTGCACGGCGTTGAGTGCCGCACCCTTGCGGATGTTGTCGGCCACGACCCAGAGGTCGAGGCCGCGCTCATGGGAAATGTCTTCGCGGATGCGGCCGACGTAGACCGGATCCTGGCCGGCGGCATCGCCGACAGGGGTCGGGTAACCGCCGGGCTTCCGCTCGTCCTTCACGACCACGCCCGGCGCCTTCTCGAGCAGTTCGCGGGCGCGTTCGGCCGTGATTTTCTCGCGGGTCTCGATGTGCACCGCTTCCGCGTGACCGTAGAACACCGGTACGCGGACAGCCGTCGGATTCACCTGGATCGATGGATCCTCGAGGATCTTCCGGGTCTCCCAGACCATCTTCATTTCTTCCTTGGTATAGCCGTTAGGCTGGAAGTCGTCGATCTGCGGGATGACGTTGAAGGCGATCTGCGCCGGAAATTTCGCGCTTTCGACCGGCTGGAAGTTGAGCATCTGGGCGGTCTGCTTGCCGAGCTCCTCGAGACCGCTACGACCTGCGCCGGACACCGACTGGTAGGTGGCGACGTTGATTCGCTCGATGCCCACCTCGCGGTGGATGGGGGCCAGCGCCACCAGCATGCCCATGGTCGAGCAGTTCGGATTGGCGATGATGCCGCGCACCGTGTAATCGACGATCGCGTGCGGGTTCACCTCGGCGACCACCAGGGGGATGTCGTCCTGGTAGCGGAACTCGGAGGTGTTATCGATCACCACGGCACCGGCAGCGGCGGCACGCGGCGCGTGCTCGCGACTTACCGAACCGCCGGCCGAGAAGAAGGCGATATCCACGCCCTCGAAGTCGTATTTGGCGAGATCCTGGACGACGTAAGGTTTTCCGGCGAAGTCGACCGTACCGCCCGCCGAGCGCTCGCTCGCCAGGGGAACCAGTTCGCTGACCGGGAAGTCCCGTTCGGCGAGGATCGAAAGGAGGGTTTCGCCGACTGCGCCGGTCGCACCCACCATGGCCACCTTGTAACTCGTCTTCTTGCTCATTTTCGCTTTCGTCAGGGCGTGGAGGAACAGGTCAGCTGGCGTCGGCCAGCACACCCGGATTGATGATCGTGGGTGGCCGGCCGGCGTGAGGACCATGTCCGAACGCCGCCAGCACATTGTCCACAGCCAGCGCCGCCATATCGCGACGTGTGTCGCGACTTGCGCTGGCGATGTGCGGACTGAGCACGATATTTTCGATTTTCAGCAGATCGGGGTGCACCGAAGGCTCGCCTTCGAACACATCCACCCCCGCCGAGGCGATGGTGCCGGCAGCAAGGGCTCGGGCCAGCGCGGCATCGTCGACGATGCCACCGCGGGCGATATTCACCAGGACCGCGGTCGGCTTCATGGCCTTCAGCTCGGCCTCGCCGATGGCATGGCGGTTTTCCGGCGTGTACGGCAGCACCAGGATCAGATGGTCGGACCGGGCCAGCAGGCTGGCCTTGTCGACGTAGGTCGCCGCGCATTCGCGCTCGAGCGCGGCATCGAGCCGCGACCGGTTGTGATAGATGACCGGCGCCCGGAATCCGGCCGCACGACGGGCAATGGCCTGGCCGATCCGGCCCATGCCGAGGATGCCGATGGTCTTGCCGTGCACATCCGCGCCCAGCCAGCCCTCGAAACGCGAGCCGTGCCACTGGCCGTCGCGAAGCCAACGTTCGGCCTCACCGACGCGGCGGGCGGCGGCAAGCATCAGCGCCCAGGCGTAATCGGCCACGGTTTCGTTGAGGACATCGGGCGTGTTCGACGCACCGACGCCACGCCGGGTCAGGGCATCGATATCGAGGTTGTTATAGCCCACGCCCAGGTTGGCCACGAAGCGCAGCTTCGGCGCGCCTTCGAGCACCTTGCCGTCGATCTTGTCGGCAAGGCCGACGATGGCGGCGTCGCTATCGGCGAGCCGCTCGGCCAGTTCGGTCACCGAGAACGCCCGTTCTTCGGCCTCGGCATGAACCTCGAAATGATCACGCAGGCGATCGACGATGTCAGGGAAGAACGGCCGGGAGATCCAGACCTTCGGCTTAGTCATGCGATGTCTCCTGCAGCGTCCCGGGGATCCGCGGCGGTACCGCGCCCACATCGCCGCACTGGGCGCGATGGCGCAGGGCCTGGTCCATCAGCACAAGGGCCAGCATGGCTTCGGCGATGGGCACGGCACGGATACCCACGCAGGGATCGTGGCGGCCCTTGGTGACGACCTCGGTCGGCTGCCCTGCCCGGTCCACGCTGCGGCCGGGAATCAGGATGCTGGAGGTCGGCTTGAACGCCATGGAGACCACCACGGGCTGACCCGAAGCGATGCCACCGAGGATGCCGCCCGCGTGGTTGGAGAGGAACCCATCGGCGGTCATCTCGTCGCGGTGCTGGCTTCCACGCTGGGCCACGGCGGCAAAGCCGTCGCCGATCTCCACGCCCTTGACCGCGTTGATCGACATCATGGCTGCGGCGAGTTCGCCGTCGAGCTTGCCGTAGATGGGCTCGCCCCAGCCGGCCGGCACGTTGTCCGCGATGACAGTGACGCGCGCGCCGACGGAATCGCCCGACTTGCGCAAGGCGTCCATATAGGACTCGAGTTCGGGAATCTGCGCGGCGTCAGGCCAGAAGAACGGGCTGGTCTCGATAGCTGCCTCGTCGAAGCCGCGAGGCACGACGTCGCCGATCTGGGAGACATGGCCGCGAACGGTCACGCCGTAACGTTCGGCCAGCCATTTCTTGGCCACCACACCGGCGGCGACGCGCATGGTGGTCTCGCGTGCCGAGGACCGGCCACCGCCGCGGGGGTCCCGCACGCCGTACTTCTGCCAGTAGGTGTAGTCGGCGTGGCCGGGGCGGAAGGTATCGAGGATGTTGCCGTAATCCTTGCTGCGGGCATCCGTATTGCGGATGAGCAAGGCGATCGGCGTACCGGTGGTGACACCCTCGTAGACCCCCGAAAGGATCTCGATGTCGTCCGCCTCACGGCGCTGCGACGTATGTCGCGAGCGCCCGGTAGCACGGCGCTCGAGATCGGCGCGGAACTCACCGGCATCGAGCGCGAGGCCGGGAGGACAGCCGTCGATCACGCACCCGATCGCCGGGCCATGGCTTTCGCCGAACGTGGTGACGGAGAGGAGCTTGCCGAACGTATTGGAGGACACGGTGCTTCCGATAGGGGTTTAGTTTCTCGCGGCACGCGCAGCGGCGATATCAGCGGCATGCTCGAGCAGGTCGCGGCGCTCCAGCGCGAAGATGCCCATCTGGCCGACCTTGAACTCCAGCCAGACGAAGGGCAAACGCGGCAACAGCGCGACCAGTGCATGCTCGCTGTCACCCACTTCGACGATCAGCAGGCCATCTTCGCTGAGATGGTCGGCGGCTTCATCGAGGATGCGCAGCGTGATGTCCAGTCCATCATCGCCGGATGTCAGGCCGAGGACCGGTTCATGGCTATATTCGGCCGGCATGGCGGCGTATTCGTCATTGGTGACGTACGGCGGATTGGAGACGATGAGGTCGTAGACCTCGCCCTTCACGCCTTCGAAGAGATCCGACTTGATCGCCCGCACGCGGTCTTCGGCATGCTGGTAGGCGATGTTCTCGTTGGCGAGCGACAACGCATCGTCACTGACATCGACCAGGTCGACCTGCCAGTCGGTGTTGTACTCGGCCATGGCGATGCCGATACAGCCCGAACCTGTGCAGAGGTCGAGCGCGCGCTCCACATGGCGGTCGTCCAGCCACGGGGTGAAACGGCTTTCGATGAGCTCGGCAATGGGCGAGCGCGGCACGAGGGCGCGGCGGTCGCTCTTGAACTTCAGGCCGGCGAACCAGGTTTCGCCCACCAGGTAGGCCACGGGCACGCGCTCGGCAATACGGCGCTCGATCAGGGCGAGGACCTTCTCACGCTCGTCGGACACCAGTTTGCCCGTGCCATACGCCGGCGGCAGGTCCGGCGGCAGGTGCAGGGCGGCCAGTACCAGGTG
>NZ_JBFUIT010000299.1:0-4749 GCF_056401735.1 Luteibacter sp. P4_D7_3 | reverse complement strand
GTTGCCGGGCATGGGTAACCTCCCGGACAACGTCAAATCCAAGGTCAACGACAACGAATTGAAGCGCATGGTCGCGATCATCGGGTCGATGACCAAGAAGGAGCGCCGGCACCCGGATCTCCTCAACGGTTCACGCAAGGCCCGTGTGGCCCGTGGTTCCGGCACCCAGCCCGCCGACGTCAATCGTCTGCTCAAGCAGTTCATGCAGATGGAAAAAATGATGTCCAAGCTGTCCAAGGGCGGCAGCAAAGGCCTCATGCGCCAGATGCGTGGCGCCATGAAGGGCATGGGTGGTATGGGCGGAATGGGCGGCGGTATGCCGCCGATGCGCTGAACCCCTTCCATTTTCTACAACTTTCGCTAAAATGCCGGGTTTACCGCGCCCGCATCTAGCGCGCGCCTGCCGGCATATCGGCAATTCTGGAGCTCGTAATATGGTTAAGATTCGTCTTTCGCGCGGTGGCGCCAAGGGCCGTCCGTTTTATCACGTCGTCGTGACCGACCAGCGCAACAAGCGCGATGGTCGCAACATCGAGCGCGTGGGCTACTACAACCCGGTCGCTTCGGGCGCTGATAAGCGTCTCGAGCTCGACGTTGCCAAGGTTCAGGCCTGGGTGGCGAAGGGTGCACAGCTGACCGATAAGGTGCGTGCTCTCGTGAAGGAAGCCGGCAAGCTGGCTGCTTGATGTCGACAGGGCTCGGTAAGCGCGTCCGGCTCGGACGCATTGTCGGGCTCTACGGCGTGCAGGGTCAGGTCAAGCTCGAGAGCTGGACCGAACCCCGTATTCAGATCTTCCAATACCAGCCATGGCTGCTGACCGCGCCGGGCGTGGAGAAGGAGATCGACGGGATCCGCGGACGCGCGCAAGGTAAGGGCCTCGTGGCCACCCTTCCGGGCATCGAGGATCGCGACCAGGCGACCGCACTGATCGGCTGCGAAATTACGGTTTCGCGTGACGTGCTGCCGCCGCCCGCACCGGGCGAGTTCTACTGGACCGATCTCGAGGGTCTCGAGGTCGTTACCACGGAGAATGTCGTCCTGGGACGGGTGAACCATCTTTTCGCTACCGGCGCCAATGACGTCATGGTGGTGAAGGACGGTGAAAGGGAGCGACTTATCCCGTTTGTCCAGGGCCCCTACGTGCACTCCATCGATTTCGATGGCCAGCGCATCGTGGTGGACTGGGACCCCGAGTTCTAGAGCAACGATTCCAAGTCATGCGTATCGATGTGGTCTCGTTGTTTCCCGATTTCGTCCGCCAGTCGGCCGAGGTCGGGGTGGTCGGCAGGGCGCAGCAGCGCGAGTTGTTACAGGTGGAAACCTGGAACCCCCGCGACTTCGCTCCCGACAGGCATCGCACCGTGGACGGTCGCCCCTTTGGCGGTGGGCCGGGCATGGTGATGCTGATCGACCCTTTGCGAGCGGCGCTCGCGGCGGTTCGTGAGGCGGCACCGGAACCGGTGCACGTGATTTATCTCAGCCCGCAAGGTGCGCGGCTGACGCAGGGTAAGGTCGAGGCGCTGGCAAACATGCCGCGAATCGCCCTGGTCTGCGGACGTTACGAAGGCGTGGACGAACGCCTGCTGCAGCATGAGGTCGACGAGGAGCTCTCAATCGGCGATTATGTGCTGTCTGGCGGGGAGCTTGCCGCAGCGGTGATTATCGATGCGGTGGGTCGTCTTCAGGACGGTGCGTTGAACGACGCGCAGTCCGCCCAACAGGACTCCTTCTCGGATGGCCTGCTGGATTGCCCGCATTACACCCGTCCCGAGCATCACGATGTTTGGGGCGGCGTGCCGGAGGTGCTGCTTTCCGGCGATCACGCGGCTATTCGCCGCTGGCGTCGCAAGCAGTCGCTGGGTCGTACCTGGCTGCGCCGGCCGGACTTGCTAACGCAGCGTGCGCTCGATGATGAATCGAGGGCATTGCTGGATGAATTCCGCCGTGAATACTCACACGGCTAAACGGTGCGGCCGATATCGACCGCCGTAACTGAAATTGACAGGTGTGCCATGAACAAACTTCTCCAACAGTTCGAAGCCGAGCAGATCATCCGCCAGCTGCCGGATTTCGGTCCTGGCGACACCGTGGTCGTCAACGTCAAGGTTAAGGAAGGCGCCCGCGAGCGCGTCCAGGCGTTCGAAGGCATCGTTATCGCCAAGCGTAGCCGCGGCCTGCACTCCGCCTTTACCGTGCGCAAGATCTCGCACGGCACCGGTGTCGAGCGCGTTTTCCAGTCGCACAGCCACGCTATTGACTCGGTCGAAGTCAAGCGCAAGGGCAAGGTCCGCGGCGCCAAGCTGTACTACCTCCGTGGTCTGGAAGGTAAGGCTGCCCGCATCAAGGAAGACGTCGCCGCCGCCGCTGCCGCCAAGGTCGCGAAGAAGGCTGCCGCTGCCGCCGCCCAGTAATCGGGTCGCAGTACGCGCCAAGAAAAAGCCCGCGAGCAATCGCGGGCTTTTTTGTTGTCTGCGCGCCGGTGGCGGGCAGGGTGCTTTTCTGTAGGAGCCGATTCATCGGCGATCCCGCGGCAGCGGGCCAGGTTATCGCAGGCCCATCGCCGATGAATCGGCTCCCACATGGGCCTTATACGGGCATGTATTCCTCGGCCAGCACCTTGGCCGGCTCCTGCAGGAAGTTGCCCTGCACGAAGTCCACGCCGCAGGCGAACAGCAGCGACGTACTCACGGCGTCCTCGACCCATTCGGCGACGGTCTGCTTGCCCGACGCGTGGCCTTCCTTGCAGATCTCCGCGATTTTCTTCTGGTTTTCCGGGTGCTGCGGTAGGTCGGTCATGAAGCTGCGGTCGATCTTCAGGAAGTCGGCCTCGACATGGTTGAGCATCTGGAACGAGTTGAGGCCCGAGCCAAACTGCTCGATGGCGAACGCGCCGCCCGCCTTGCGCCAGCCGGCCACGAATTCCTGGGTAGGCCGCAGGCTGGTCAGTACCTTGGACTCCGGCATCTCGATGACCAGGGTGCTGCGACGCAGCTTGGCGGATTCGAGGCGACGGCAGAGCCACGGCAACAGGTCCGGATCTTCCAGCGACTGCAGGGTCATCTTCACGAAGTAGGTCGTGGTGAGCCCGTCGTTTTCGCGGTGTGCCAGCGCATCGATGGCATGGCCCAGCACCCAGCGGTCGATCGCCGGGAGGAGGCCGTTGCGCTCGGCCACGGGGAAGAAGTACGAGGGCAGGACATCGCCCTTCGGGCCGCGCATGCGCACCAGGATCTCGTAGAACTCGCCGGCGGCATCCTGCAGGCTGATGATCTGCTGGTGGTACAGCCGCAGGCCATCGGTCGACAGCGCATGGCGAACGAGGTCGAGCCAGTACTGCTCGCGCTCGGCGTCCGCCTTTTCGCGGGCGCTGGGATCGTGCAGCTCGACGCGATTGCCGCCCTGGTTCTGGGCGTTGCGCAGCGCCGCGCTGGCCTGTTCGAGCACCGCCTCGGTGCTGGCATTCTTCTCGGCTATCAGCGTGCCGCCGATGGTGATCGTCACGTTGAGCGAGCGTGTGCCCGCGTCGATGATGTGCTCGGCGATGCTGGTGCGCAGGCGCTCGGTGAGCGCGGCGTGCTCGAGGTCGCCCCGCGGCGCCAGGATCAGGCCAAGGGTATGGTCGCCCAGCACGCCGGCAACGTCTTCCTCATCGATGGATTCGTTGATCTTTGCGGCGATTGCGGCAAGCAGCTTGTCCGCATTGCCGATGCCCGCGCTGCCGACGATTTCTTTCCAGTTGTCCGGCTCGAGCAGGAGCATGGCCTGCCCCTCGCGCCCGGCGGCCGCGGCAGCCACGGCTTCGTCGATGTGCTCGAGCGTGCGCGCGCGATTGAACAGGCCGGTTACCGAGTCCCGCTGCAGCTGCGCCACGAGGGCAGCGTCTACCATCTGCTGGCGGAACACGATCTGTAGGCAGGCTTCGCCTTCGAACGTGGCGTGTGCGAAGTCGACCAGGGCCTTGAACGTACCCCCGTCGTCGCGACGGGCCAACAGCTCCAGCGGAGGCGGTGCTTTCTCGCCCTTGGACAGGCCGCGCAACACGCCTTTGAAGTCGTCGGCGTGGGTCCCGGCGATCAGGTCGAGGATCGGCAGGCCGAGGATGTCGTCGAACTCGGCGAAGCCGAAGGCTTCGAGGTAGGCCTGGTTCACGCGGACGTGCATGCCCTCGTGGACATAGGCAATGGCGTCGCGCGAGGAATCGAGCAGGGAATCGCACCGGCGCTCGGTCTCGCGCAGCGAGGTTTCCAGGCGGCGCACCTGGCGCCGGGTGGAAAGTGCCTCGAACTCGCGCAGGACCACGGCCAGGACCTGGTCGGAACGTTTACGCAGCGCCACGCCACGCGTGCCACCGGCGAAGAGGTCGGCCACGCTGTCGTCGCTGAGGCTGTTGACCACGGCGATGAGCGCGAGGTCGCGTCCGCTCGCGTCCAGCTGGCGGGCGACCGCCGCGGCGTCGATGCCCGGCACGCCGGGATTCATCAGCACCAGGTCCGGCACCAGTTCGTCCAGGGCGGCCTGTATTTCCGCCGTGCTCGTTGCGCGTGCGGGGCGCACGGCGATACCGCCATTGCGCAGTACGTTGATCAAAAGCTCGGCGTCTTCCACCGAGTCTTCGATGAAGAGAATCCTGATGACGTTGTCGTGTTTCATGCCGTTCCGAAAAGCCGCTTGCTACCCCGCGAACCGTGACGGCCCGCTCCCCCCAACGCGGTCCGGCCAGGTCATGCTGGTCGGATGATGCCCATACT
>NZ_JBFUIT010000298.1:0-4783 GCF_056401735.1 Luteibacter sp. P4_D7_3 | reverse complement strand
GCCGTGACCGGCTCCGTCGACGGTGGCCTGCGGACGGCACCGAGCAGCGGGGGAATCGTCAGGCTGAACGTACTGCCCCTGCCCACCTGGCTGTCGACGGCGATGCTGCCGCCGAGAAGGCGCGCCAGTTCCAGCGAAATCGACAGGCCCAGGCCGGTGCCGCCGTACTTGCGGCTGATCGTGCCATCGGCCTGCTGGAACGCTTCGAAGATACGCGTCTGCTGTTCAACCGAGATGCCGATGCCGGTGTCGCTAACGGCGAACACGAAATCACCATGGCCGTCGCACGATACGTGCAACTGCACGCTGCCCTGCTCGGTGAACTTGAAGGCGTTGGACAACAGGTTCTTGAGCACCTGCTCCAGGCGCTGACGATCGGTCTCGACGATAGGCGGGCAATCCGGTGACGTCGATACGTCGAAGATCAGGCCTTTCTGTTCGGCGACCGGCTGGAACTGCGGGACAAGACTCTTGATCATGCGGTCGACGGAGAGCGACTCGGCATGAATCTCGATATGACCCGCTTCGATCTTGGACAGGTCGAGGATATCGTTGATCAGCGTGAGCAGATCGTTGCCGGACGAATGGATGGTATTGGCGAACTTGACTTGCTCTTCCGTCAGGTTGCCGCGCGGATTGTCGGCAAGGAGCTTGGAGAGAATCAGCGCCGAGTTCAGCGGCGTCCGCAATTCGTGGGACATGTTGGCGAGGAAGTCCGACTTGTACCGGCTCGCGCGCAGCACTTCCTTCGCCTTGTTCTCGATCACTTCATTCGCCCGGGCGAGGTCGTCGCGCTGCAATTCGAGCTGGTTCGCCTGCTCTTCCAGATGGGCGTTGGTCTGTTCCAGTTCGGCCTGTTGCTGCTCGAGCTCGTGCTGGGATTGCTTGAGCGCGCGGCTCTGTTCCTCGAGCTCCTCGTTGGACACGCGAAGCTCTTCGCCCTGCACCTGCAGCGAATCGGACTGCCGGCGCGTCTCCTCCAGAAGACGACCAAGATCTGCCCGGTAGGTGGCCGAACGGAGTGCCACGCCGATGGCGGAGGAGGCCTGTTCGAGAAGCGAAATGACATCCTCGTCAACGGCGCTGAAAAAGCCGAGCTCCAGCACCCCGTTGACCTCGCCATCGACCACGGTGGGCAACAGGACGAGATGACGCGGTTTGTCCTGGCCCAGCGCCGAGCCGATGGCCAGGTAGCCCTCCGGCACGTCGTCGATGACGAAGGTGCGGCGTTCGGCAGCGGTCTGACCGAGCAACCCTTCGGCCGGCAGGAAGCGCTCGACCACATGGTGACCCGGCGCGAGGCCGTAGACGCCTATCCGCTCGTAAAAGTTGGCGGTGTTGACGAAAAGAGCCCCTGCCTGGGCGTCGACGAATCGAGCGAGGAAGGCGAGGATGTTCGCGCCAAGCGTTTCCGTCTCCTGCTCACCGGCCATGACGGCCGCCAGTTCGAGCTGACCGGCCTGCAGCCAGGTTGCCCGTACCCGGCTACGCGACGCATTGCGAATCATCACGGCGACAAAAATGGTCAGCGCCACGCCAAGCAGACCACTGAGCAGCCCGCTGGTGAGTGCATTGCCATAGGCCGCGGTCATTTCCACGACCCGCTTGTCGCGAAGCGAAAATTCCTCGGCCTGCATATTGGTCAGCTGCGCGCGGATGGCATCCATGGCGGCCTTGCCACGATCGCTGTTGACAACCGCCAGGGCCGCATCGAGGCTGCGTGTCCGGCGCAGCTCGATCGTCTCCTTGAGCTCGCCGAGCTTGTCGTCCAGGCGGCCGGCCAGTTCCTTCAGGCGAGCCTGCTGGCTGGCATTGTCATGGGTCGACAGTTTCAGGGATTCGAGACGGGCAGGAATGCTCGCCAGGGCAGCGCGATAGGGTTCGAGGTACCTCTCGTTCCCCGTCAGCAGGAAGCCACGCTGACCGGTTTCCGCGTCCTGGGCCGCGGAAAGGATGTCGCTCAGCGCGGTCACCGTCTGCTGAGACTGGATGACCTTCTGGTTGCCGTCGCGAATGGTTCGGATGTTCAGATACGCGAGTGCGCCGCTGACGACGAAAAAGACAATAACGGCGGCCAGCGCAATGGACGTGCGCTGATCCATCGCGCGCGAGCGCGACGCACGGGGTGCTTTTGAACTCATGATGACCGGGCTGGTTAGCTGTCGTAGCGGGCAAATATATCATCAAGAAACCGTTATCAAACGGTTCTCCCCTGAGACAAAAAACCTGCGAAATCCTCGCCTTTGGCGAGGAAATTCACCCTGTTTTCACAGCCAATCGTGCATCGGGCGGGCCGGGCCTCGTGCGGGTTTCAGGCTGATCGTGAGGATCGGCAGCGTCCGTGCTTCCGCACCTTCGATCGGCGCAGGAATCTCGCCGACTCGCACCGCCCCGCACGCAACATAGAACGCCTCGGCGTGCGGATCGGACTCGATATAGAGCCTCGAGGCACGAAGTGCCCTGGCGCGTTCGACCGCGTCGTTCAGCATGCTCCTGCCCCAGCCCTTCCCGATGAAGGCGGGCAAAAGCCAGAAGTGCTCGAGCCTGACCGCGCCGTCGGCCTGCCTCCGCAGCTGATAAAAACCCGCCAACGCGCCGTCGAGACGGGCCGTCATGGTCGGCCAACGTTCGATCCCGGTGGACGTGACCCTAAGGTCCGACGCCCACCGTTGCAGTTGATCCGACGAATACGGCCAGTACGATTTTGACGCGAAGGCGAGATCCGAGAGGATGGCTGCCTCGGATGCGCGCGCCTGTTCAAATGCAAGCATCCGGCAGCTCCGGGGGGCTAGGCGGTCACCTTACCCTCTACGCGCCTGATCAGCTCGTCCCACGCCGTCACGAAAGCGGCACCACCCTCGACCTGCAACTGGCTCGCCAGCGCGTTCACATCGAGGCCGCCTTCATTGGCCGTACGTCGCACGGCAGCGCCTTCATCACGGTCGAGGGCCACCTTGCCGGGCACCTTGCCGTGGTCGGCAAACGCGCGCAGCGTCGCGTCCGGCATGGTGTTGATAGTGTCCGGCGCCGCCAGCGCCGTAATGTAGAGCGTGTCGTCGGCTTCGGGATCCTTCACCCCCGTGCTGGCCCAGAGAAGGGTTTGTGGCATGGCTCCGGCCGAGGCCAGCGTCTTCCAGCGCTCGGAGGCGAGCACGCCTTGGTAGGCGTCCCAGACATCCGCCGCCACGGCAAGGCCGAGACGGTTGCGCAGGTCGGCACGCCCCTGCTTCGCCGCTGCCGCATCCCAGCGACTGACGAACACCGACGCCACCGAACGGACCTTGGGATCGAGACCGCCAAGGATGCGTCGCTCGATACCGCGCATATAGGCCTCCGCCACGGCCAGGTACTGGTCGCGGGAGAACAACAGCGTCACGTTGATCGCGATGCCCTCGAAGATCGCCTCCTCGATCGCGACGGCACCTTGCGGCGAGCCGGGAATCTTCACGAAGGCATTGGGGCGATCCATCTGCGCATGCAACCGTTGCGCCCAGTCCAGCGAGCCCTTCGCGTCGTTGAGAAGGTACGGCGACACCTCGATGGACACCCATCCGTCCATCCCGGATGTCTTCGCGTGGATCGGCGCGAAAAGGTCGGCGGCGCGACGAAGATCCTGGACCATGAGGCGGAACACGATTTCTTCAGGCGTTGCACCCGTTGCCCGCTCGCTGGCGATCTGGGCGTCGTAGTCCGAACCACCAGCCACCGCCTTGGTGAAGATGGAGGGATTCGAGGTCAGACCGGTGATCGAGAAGTCGCGTATGTACGTCTCGAGAAGACCGGTGTCGATCATGTTCCTGGAGATGTTATCCAGCCAAAGACTCTGGCCGAGTTCCTGGAGCTTCGCAGTCGCATTCATGGGCTGTCCCGATGGGGCAGCCCGCATGCCAGCCGGCTGCCAGGTAATGAACGACAGCGCCCATGGCCAGGCGCCGGGGTATTAGCCAGGGAACGCTAACGCAGGCCATGGGTGTCGTCTTGAAGAAACCTGTGTCGAGGACGCAACAGTCACGGCTGAGCGGGTTTCACCAGCTGTGAAAGCAAGACTTTATCCAGGCTCGCGGCCACGCCGACACTCCTGCCGGCGAGATTGGCGACCGTATAATGGACGGAGCTGCCCAGTACCTGTGCGGCCTCGGAGAGCGTCAGTCCGTAGTCCTGCGCTAGCCACTTGACCAGGCCGGTGGTTGCGGCCCGCGTCGCTTCGTCGATGGATCCGGCCTGCCCCAGCACCATGATCCGGGTCGGCGACTCGACGCGAGGCATCTGCACCGCTTTTCCTTTGATCACGTCGACGGAAACCTCGACATCCATCGAAGTCTCCAGCGCATATTGGGATGTCTCACCGTCGCCTTGCAGGGCGTGCGCATCACCGAAGTACAACAGCGCGCCAGGCTGGTACACCGGCAGGTACACCGTGTTGCCTTCAACGACCTGGTTGAAGTCCATGTTCCCGCCGAACCGCCCCGTATCGCCCGTCGACATGGYGGGCGTACCAAAACCCGGTGCCACCGCCATGCCACCCAGCATCGGCTGTACCG
This sequence comes from Luteibacter sp. P4_D7_3, assembly GCF_056401735.1. Taxonomy (NCBI): domain Bacteria; kingdom Pseudomonadati; phylum Pseudomonadota; class Gammaproteobacteria; order Lysobacterales; family Rhodanobacteraceae; genus Luteibacter; species Luteibacter sp. P4_D7_3. Next base: position 242 of record NZ_JBFUIT010000298.1, on the reverse strand, counting down.
GCACGCTGTAGTTCGCCAGCGCCGGTGACGCCGTCGCGGGAGTGGCGAGCCCCCTGGCGAGATCCAGCTTCCAGCGCACCGGCTTGCCCAGCTCCTGCGCCTTACCCGCGAGCGACTGGCCAAGCGCTGGCCCCACGATGCTGTCGAGACTGTCTGCATAGTCCCTGTTGAGCCGGAGGCGTTTGATGTGCACAGCCAGCGTATCGCCAGGCTCGGCCGACATCACGTAAAACGGCCCTACC
>NZ_JBFUIT010000297.1:0-4809 GCF_056401735.1 Luteibacter sp. P4_D7_3 | reverse complement strand
GTTTGGCAATGATGTTGACTACGCGTTCTTCGATTGGGTCGTTCATCGCTTCGACTCCTGGGCTTGCGGCGACGGCAAAATCAGACCGGCGCCAAGGCTGGCCGCGCCGGCCCATGGGCCGAGGCTTGCCGGATCCGGGCGGCTGCGATGCCGGCGACCGTTTCAGGCGAGAGTTCGCGTGCCTTGATGACCGTGGTGTTCGTTCCGTATGGGCCCCAGGTGTCGACATCGGTGCTGGTGAATAGACCCAGCGTAGTCGTTCCAGACGCCCATGCGACGTGCATCAGGCCACCGTCGACGCTGATGAAGGCAGCCAGTTGGGATATCACCGCGGTAAGCTTGCGTAAATCGCTGCAGTACTGGGTCGGATAGCGAAGGTCGAGCATCGACGCGCCAAGTACCGGCGTAAACTCCAGGAAAGCATATCCTGGCAGGAGTATTTCGAGGCGATCGAGCATTGCTTTCCACCATGGGTGCTCGAGTCGTTTTGCCCCCGTTGCATTGGCAAACACGCCGATGACCCGCCGGCTTGATGCATTCGAACCGCCCATGATGCGTGATAGTGCCCTGCTTCCGTCTTCGCGCTCGATTCTGGACAGACGGATATCCGGTTGCGGATATTTCGCGCCATCCCCATCAACACGATTAAGGGCCTGGCGTAGCAGATATACAGGCAGCTTGGCGACGTGGTGCACATGCTCGGGAATAGCCACTGCGTGGTTTACCTGGCCGCTTTTTTCAGGTCCGCAGAACCCTAACTTGTATCGTCCGTGAGCCAAAGCAAGGAGTGCTCGCGCCGTCTTGGAACCATGGTCGGTATCGATGACCAGGTCATAGGAGGTCCTGCGCATGGCTTTGACCACGCGCCATACGATGAGCGGATGTTGAAGAAATCGCGAGGGCAGAAGGAAGACCCTCCGTAATGGAAAGAAACTTCGATAGAGGTCATGCGCTACCGGGCTTTGCGTGACGATGTCGATCTCGGCTCCCGGGTAGACACATTCCAGCTCGGCCAGGAGAGGTGTGAGCAACAACGTGTTACCCAGGCTATGGCTGGTGCGGCAGATCAGGATACGGTCAATGCCTCGCACAGGGAGTGCGTGGGTGGATGGCGAAACCGGTGTTGAAAAACGGCTGAAAATCCATCGAAACATCTTTCGGCGTATGCCATGGATTCCAGTGGGAGCGACATAACGTTTCGTTTTCATTCCAGTGGCCTGACCCAAGTGCGCTGAGGTTACTTGCAGGCGCTTACGCTCACCTGTCAGAAACCCACTCGACATCAATCAACTTGCTTGGACTATCGGTCGATCCGCGCAATCCGCTTTACCGTCCCAGTCGACCGCGGTCTTGCCGGACGCTCGGCGATGCGATTGCGGATCTGAGCTTCGACCACGCCGGGTACGTCGGCACAGCTCCCGCTTATTTCCGTCAGCACGATCGGTCCGCGCCACACGAGCGCTTCCCACTCGAGACGAAGCCCGACGTGTTCGAGCGTCACCATGGCCACCAGGTCCTCGCCTGCCTCGCTACCGACGAGGAGCGATAAGCTGGTTCGATGGTCACGAGCGGATCGTTGGCCGAGGGACATGCCGAACAAAGGGTGTGAGGTGCACTCATCGACTTTCATTCGTCAGCCTCCGATGTGGACCCCATGCGCCGGCTGCGCAGGTGTTCGCCGTGACCTCGATACCGCCTTCGGGAGCGGAGGACTGCCGCGCGTGGTCTCGAATCGCTCGATGACACGGAGGGCTGTGTCGCTACCTGAGGCGTCAGCGGTATCGAGGCCGATGTTGCACCCGCCATAGGGTACATAGACGTCGAGCGCCGTCGCCTTGAAGAGACCTATCGTCGTCACGCCGGCCGCCGAACCGAGGTGCATGACGCCGCAATCGGCGGTGACGAAGAGGTCCAGGCCGGCCAGTACCGCCGCCATGCGGCGAATATCGGATGAGTAATAGCCAGGCCATGCCTCGCGCAACATGGACCGTGCATGAGCGGGGACGATCTCGATGATCGATGCGTCGGGGAGGGCGTCATGCACCGTAGCCATAAAGGCTGTCCACCAGGCTTCGGGGTAACGCTTAGTACCCGTAGCGTTGCCGAAGATGCCGATGACCGGTCCCTTTTTCTCGCGGGAGTTGGCTGCCGTTAGCGCGGCGACAACACGAGCTCCTTCCGCGCGCTCGTCCCGGGTCAGAGGGATCGAAAGCGGGGGGTAGAACTGTGACGTCGTCTTTATCGAGTTGGCTGCCCACCGGACAAGATTTATCGGCCGATGCGCCATGTGGCGACCGGCGACGGCAGGAGGCGCGGCATGAGTGAGCGTTCGCGTGGGCTTGTCGCTGAAACCCAGTTTGAAGTGTCCGCGGAGAAGCCGTGTCAGTGCTCTGGAAAAGCCGGAGCCCAGCGTGGGATCGATGATCAGGTCGTAGTGCGTTCGCCTGATCCGGAATAACGCCCGGAGCATCGCGACCGGATGCTTGAACCCGCGTCGCGGCAGGCAAAACACTCGCTTTACGCTGAAGAATCCCYTGAAGACGTCCTCAGCGATATCGCCTTCACTCACGATATCGATCTCGGCGCCCTGGTAACGTTCTTCAAGCTCGCAGATCAGCGGAGTCAAGAGCAGGGTATTGCCCAATCGATGGTTGGGCCGGCAGATAAGAATGCGGTAGATGCCCTGCCGAATAGGTACGATGGGTGTGCTCATGACACGCCCCTCGCGTGATACGCCAGATCGGGCAAGACTTTCTTGAGCGCGCCGTCGACAAGCGATGGAAAGACGCCGTTGAGTCGTGCGAACAGGTTTTCCGGGAACCCCAGATACGCCTCGCTTTTCTCCTTCTCGATCGCACGCACGATGTGCGACGCCACCCAGCCGGGTTCGTCCATGTGCATGAGCTTTCGTTCCGCCATGAGGTGCACAGCGGGGGGATTGAAGGATGTGCGGACGGCCCTGGGAGCGACATAGGTAACGCCCACCCCGGTGCCATGCAGCTCTCGCCGCAGCGCCTGCGAGAAGCCGCGCAGGGCGAATTTGCTGGCCGAGTATGCGGCAAATCCCGGGTAACCGATGCTGCCGAATGTTGAGCCCACGTTGACGATACGGCCCGATCCCCGACCCAGCATGGCCGGCAGTATCTCGCGTGCCATTTGCATCGGGGCCTCGACGTTGATCTGCATGGTCCGGGTGATTGCACTCGCGTCTGACTGGTCGAAGAAGCGGAAGTCGAGGACTCCGGCAAGGTTGATCAGGACATCGACGCGACCGTAGGCCTGAACCATGCGCGAGACGGCCCCACGGCGTGCCGCGGCATCGGTGAGATCGGCCTGAAGGACGATCGCATCCATCTGTTTTGCGGCGACAAGGTGTTCGAGGCTGGCGACGGAGGCATCCGTGCGGCCTAGCAATCCCAGGCGCGCGCCTCTTGCACCGAGCACCTCGGCGAGTTCGCGCCCGATACCACCAGCGGCACCGGTGACTAGAATGCGTTTTTCACGTAGGTCGAGGGTCATGGTCATTTGTCCTCGGCGTAAGACATGGCGGGGACGGCGGCAAGGCACGCCGACACCAGGATGGTGGTCAACGAACGCGATGTCATCATGGGTAGTCACCCTCGGAAGTGGCGGCGTCGATCTCACGGAAAATGTCTCCGTAGAGCGTGTAGAAGCGATTTGCGGCGTGCATCAGTGCCAGCCGGTCTTCGTCCGTATCCAGTCGATCGACGAGCTGCTCGTAAAAGCCGACATGGTCGACATCGAGGGCGCCGTGTGAGGCCAGATAGCGGAATGCGGATTTCGGCAGGCCGAGAGCGGCTTGCAGTGCGCCGGCCGCCCGGGTGGCAAGAGCGACACTGACGCCCTCCAGCACGAACACCATGCCGAGGAACGACACGGGGTTACCGCGCGCGACGCCATCGTGGGCGTAGGCGATCATCAGCTCCGTCGACCGCATGGGCGATGCGGCGCGAATGCGGTCGGGATCCGCGCCGCAGGCGAGCAGATCGTCGAGGATCCACTGGTCATGGCCGATCTCCTCCTCGATGTACTCCGCCACGGCAGGCAGCATCCAGCGGAGACGCTCGGGCAGGTGGTAACCCATACCCATCATGAGCGGAACCGTCTGCCTCACGTGCTGATACGCCTGGCTGAGGAAGACGATGTATTCGCGTGGCGACACCTCACCACGGAGCGCCCGCTGGATAATGGGAATCGAAAGAAACACTTGGCGACTCGCCTCGGTTTCACGTACGAGACGATCATGGGTGGACATGGCGATCCTCTCTCTCATAGAGGGCTTCGATGGCGAGGGAATAACGCGTCGCGATGGCTGGTCGATTCAGCGCGCCACCGGGTCGCGCCATGCCGTTGGCGGGCCCGAACGGCAAGTCGCCCGGGCACCAGGCGCGCACACGTGCGTAGTCCGGCAACCGCGCGTTGGCCGCATCGATGGCGGCGTGAATGTGATCAGGGGAGACACCCGGCATGGTCACGACGACGGCGATGTTGAACTCGCGCCCCTCGCCAAACACGGCAGCTTGCTGGATCGCTCGCGTGGCAACGAGTTCGCTCTCTACCCACTCTGGCGATACGTTACGTCCGAAGGCCGTGGCGAATGCCGTTTTCTTCCTGCCGCGTATGTAGAGGAAGCCGTCCGTATCGATCCATCCGGTGTCGCCGGTGTGCCACGCCTCGGGAGGAGAGTCGTAGATCCCCAGATACCCTCCGAAAAGCGCTCCTGAAACGACTATTTCGCCATCGTCGGCGATGCGGACACGGGCGTGTGGCAGGGGCATGCCCACACTC
>NZ_JBFUIT010000296.1:0-4858 GCF_056401735.1 Luteibacter sp. P4_D7_3 | reverse complement strand
CTCTGGATTATATGAATTCATGCGTGCAGCGGAAATTGAGAGCAGTGAATCATCCAATGACTTACTCAATATGGTACTTCTTGATGAGGCCAACCTATCAAGCATCGAACATTACTGGAGTGACTTTCTAACGCTCAGCGATACATTCAATAACAATGACAACAGAATAAATCTCGGAATTCAAGGTTCTGAACATCAGTATTTATCGATACCAAAAAGCCTGCGTTTCATCGCTACAATCAACAACGATGAAACTACCGAACGTTTGTCCCCAAGGCTGCTTGATCGAGCGCCAGTAATTTCTCTAACACATTGCCAATTTTCTCTACCAACTGTGAGCGAGTTCGAATCTTTATTTACTGGCTCTATACCATATAGCTCTCTTCACAAAGCTTTCAACCCAAATGATATTACATTCGCTTTAAGCGACGCGGAAGATAACAATTTAAAGTCCATAATTACTACGCTTGCGTCTGGGCATAATCGAACGGCACCGGTACATATAAGCCCTCGAAAAATTCAATCGATTCATAAATATTGCAAAACTGCGAATGAGCTATTGTTTCAACGATATCAAACTATGGACTTCGCTATCGCACAGCACATTCTACCGATAATTAATGGCTACGGAAAAGGTTATAGAGACAAGCTGGTTCAGCTCCATCAGAAACTAGGAGATTACAATTATGAAATATCGCGCAATCTCCTAGGCAGTATTATCGAGCAAGGTGATGAGCTGACAGAATCGTACTCTTTTTTCTGAGGGCATTGATAGTGCTTAAACTTGAGTTTCTATCTGGCGCCCGAAAGGGTGAGCAGGCTATATTGAACATAGCGTCGGACGAAGCTGCTTCACGTCCTCAAATACGCGAAGATGATGTTATAAAATTCACAGCAACTCTAGATCGGGAGGCTAGAGTTAAGCTCGTGTTACATGAAATCCAAATGTACGCTACGGGGCGAAGACAAGACGGTGAGAACTGGATCTATGAGTGGTCACCAGGGCTGGGCGAGTATAGACATCATTGCTTTTTTCAAAACTATTATGGTCTTGCATCATTAGATCTTCTTATCGAAGATATTGAAGTGCCGCCTTTTGCATCTAATCATCAATCAGTCGCACCTTTAAGCGGTAGGATACTCATTGAGTATCAAGAGATCGAAGTTCTTGCTAAGAACGAGAATGCGTCGCGGGTTGATGCCATGATCAATTTTCTTAGTGCGCAAGATTCGAATCTAATTGCGAGCGTGTTCCGTGTAACTCGGCTTCGGGCTGGCTTTATAGGTGACGAAGGTCGCTCAGATAGCCAATACTTAGACAGAATTGAGAAGAACACTAAAGATTTGGAAAGGGTTACAAGGGCTCTCTTCAAGAGCCCTATTTTAAAATCCAAGGCACAAACTCGATTAGTCGTTCCAAACGAGCACTCAGTCCCTGATGACTCAACAATTAGTTGGATCAATGATAACACTAGCGAGATTTATCAAACAGATGATCAGTTCTCATCTTTCTTTGAGATAGACGATGTCCACTTTAACGCCAATAAAATCCTAGAGACGTATGTTGCCACCAGCAGTGACTGCTATGAAAACAGAGTCGTACACGGATATACAATTTTGTTAAAACGTGCGGTTAAAACCATTCTCGACTCAATGAAGTCACGAAAGCTTGTTCAAGATAAAGAACCGCCGAAGGGTTACGCCTCCTTTTTTACCCAAATCAATAAATACTCCACAATAATTAACAAAAATAAAATCCAACGCTGCACGGATCTCGATATGCGCTTAGGCGCTATTTTGGCGAAACTCAAAAAGCTGATACCTGTTGGCGCACTCCATCTTGGAATTCCGCAACTCACACCGAAAGCGAAGTCTAATCCCATCTATAGAGAAATCTTTGTGCGCATGATTGAGTTTATGCGCTTTGGCAAGCCAAGCTGGGATGTAAATGATGAATTGCTGTCGATCACCTCAGTACCTAAGCTATTCGAATATTATTGTTTGTTTATTGTTAGGGAGAAGATAGAGAACTTCATTTCAACACGAGAAGCCACACATCTTGCGACGAACGAGACTACGGATAATATCTCCAAATTTAGCTATGCTTTTCGTGAGCTAACGATAAATTTGCTTTACGAGCCTTCTTATTGGACCCATGGCCACCACAATGCATCAAGCGCGCAACTCATAAACAGTGAGGGCTGGACTCAATCCAAGCTCGAAAAGTTCAAATATCGATCGGACTTGCTCACTGATTTCAATATTGGTAGAAGAGGGACGACTGGCCCTCACGCACGCCGCAGCCCAGACTTAGTTGTTCAAGTGGAAGCACCTGGTCGTCAGACCTTATCAATCATCATTGATGCCAAATACACAGGAAATGAAAAGGCATTTTTAGATTATCTTCCAACGTTGACAATGAAATATGTACACGGCATTCACGACAAGATTTCAGGGCACCAGCAAACTGTAGCGTTAATCATCATTAACCCTACGAGCGACATTGAAGAGCGAACTCGACACTTCCATTCCGAAAACTATTCAATTCATGGTAGTGCCCCCGCGATTCCTGCACTGCTCGTAAGCTCCTTGGATTTTACGACGGCTGAACTACATGCATCTGACTTTCACAAAAATATCAACAGAGCGTTAGAGCTAGTTACGGATATGCAAACCGCGAGCGAAAGGGAAAAAGTAAAGCTATCCATCGTGGCGTAATTGATAATAAACAAACAGTCGGTTCTAACAGGTTCTGGCTGTTTTGCGTACATAATTCACGAGGACAGTGCGATGCCATTTTTCCTACTACAGACGCTGAAAATTTTATTTCCTGTCATTCCCCCTTAGTAATGTCTTGAGGTTATTCTCAAGTATAGGCTCCCATTGGCCGGAAGCGGTCCTTGGTTAAACTCAGCATCGACGCGGCAGCTGTCAAAAATAGTTACTCAACACCACGGTACTGGAAGATAGGTAGGAGAAATATCTTCTGCCTGCCTCCTACCAGCTTCCATACGGAATGCCGTACTTTTCCACATATCGCTTAGCCTTCACTTACCGGATAGGGATAACGACCACCGTGCTTCCCTTGTTCCAGCCCCAAAACTTCTATCCCACCTTTTCCTCGGGCGATCTCAACCGGATTTCGACATGAATCTCTGACCCATGCTTGGAGTACGCCGCCCGGAGCGAGCCCTACGTAGACTGACGCCATAAACCGCGCGGTTTTTTCCGGCGTTTCCGGGCAACGCTGGTGTGTTGACCTCACCATCAGTTGCCTGCCCTCTTCCGGAATCTCGATGAAACCTTTGTAAGTTTTTTGCTCTGTTATGGATTGCCAGCGGACAAAGATCTGTTTTGGAAGATCAGCGCCCGTCACAGGTCTCCCCGTACCCGATACTTTCCCCCAACCACGAGCAGACTCTGTGCGGATATCGGGCTCACCGCTGGCAGCAGTGCTCTTGCCAGCGCGAAAGAAAATTCTGTTATTGATGTCTTGGACGGAGCTGTCCTCTACCCAGACCTTCATGTAATTCGGCTCAACGAACACTAACTCCCACCATGGATATTTAGGGTCATTTTTGCCGGTTTCTGGGCCTGTGATTTGGCAGCCGGACAACAATAAAGCGCCCAGCAGGGCAATCCTTGCTTTCATTACAGAATGATCCATTCAGGTAAGTGTCACGACTACCAACTTCCGTATGGAACGCCGAATTTCTCGACATACCGCTTGGCCTTTTCACTTACTGGATAGGCATAGCGTCCACCATGCCTCCCCTGCTCCGGGCCTAGTGGTTCAAGTTCGCCTTGGGCATGAGCGACTTGGACCGGGCGATGGCATGAGTCTCTGACCCACGCTTGTAATACACCACCCGGGGCTAGCCCCACGTACAGAGAGGCCATATATCGTGCAGCTCTTTCAGGAGTTTCCAGGCAACGTTGGTGCGTTGAGTCCACCATCAATTGCCTGGCTGATTCTGGGATTTCGATGAATCCCTTGTAGGTCTTCTGCTCTGATATGGACTGCCAACGAACGAAGATAAGTTTGGGAAGATCGGCACCAGTTACAGGAATACCAGAGCCACTGACAGTGCCCCAACCACGGGCAGACTCTGTGCCATCTTCTGGCTCACCTCCGGCAGCAGTTCTCCCTCCTGCCTTGAAAAACGTCCTGTTTTTGATGTCCAGAACGGTGCTGTCTTCTACCCAAACCTTCATGTAAGCCGGTTCAGTGAAGGCCAGTCCCCACCAATCGGATCTCGGATTGTTCTCGGCTGAAAACTGGTCGGTAGCCTGGCATCCAGCTACCAGTAAAACACTCAACATTAATATGATTTGCTTCATTGGCGGACGGTTACCAACTCCCGTAAGGGATGCCAAATTTCTCGATATACCGCTTGGACTTTTCGCTGACGGGATACGCGTAGCGTCCTTGGTTTTTGCCTTGACTAGGCCCTAGCGGTTCGATCTCCGCCTGTGCTCTGGCGACATTGACAGGATGGTGGCATGAGTCTCTGACCCAGACTTGCACGACACCACCGGGCGCCAGGCCCAAGTGGATAGACGCGTTATAACGCCCCTTTTGTTCAGGTGTTTTTGCGCAGCGCTGGTTGACGGACTCAAGCATGAGTTGTCTGGCTTCCTCTGGAATATCGATCCAGACCTTATACGTTTGCGGTTCAGCAATGGATTGCCAACGGACATAGATCCGTTTGGGAAGATCAGCACCAACAACAGCTTTTCCTGTGCTTCCCACGCCATGCCAACCACGGGCAGAGTCTGTGCCGTCTTCCGGTTGGCCACCTGAGGCKGATCCTCCACCAGTGCGCAAGAACGTCTCGCCCTTGATGTCTTGCACTGC
>NZ_JBFUIT010000295.1:0-4872 GCF_056401735.1 Luteibacter sp. P4_D7_3 | reverse complement strand
AGGATAGCCCGTGCACCGGTCTTCGTACCCGACGCGCGGATCAACGAACTGGTCGTCGGCATCCGCTCGGCCCTCAATGTGGTTGAACTCGACCGGGATTCGGTGCAGGCCCTCGTCTTGCCCCTTTCCTACCGCCTGCCTGACATGCTCACGCGCGGGGAAGTTACCGAGGCTCACCGCTTGCTCTACCTGCTCGCGCGCGAGACACCCAGCTGGTCCAGGCAGTCGGAGCACCCGTTGCCGCTCTTGGCGGAATGTCTTGAGCGAAGCGGCGATAGCGACGCGGCGGCTCTGGCGTACACCCTTGCCTACACTAGTGTTCGCGGTGGCGGCGGTTGGCGGACGATGGGCGGGCTGGAGAGCTCATTCCTGCTTGACCACGCGATGCAGCTCAATGCGGGCTTGGCGAAGGCGACCCTAGCGAAGGAGGTCGCCGAGAAATTACGCGGCGGCCAGTATTTTGGTGTTTCTCGCCATCTGGTCGAGCAGCTAGCTCGATGGGGCGAGCCCGGCGTCGCGCAGGCGGCGTGGTGGCAAGCATTTGCGATCATTAACGCCCGGTTGCCGCTACCAGGAGCGGCGCTGTATTTCGAGCCCTTGGTGGCCGCGGGTCGTCCGGCATGGTCAAATGACGAAGCGTTGGCCGCCCTGCTCGTGGCTCGCATTAGCGACCCCGGCCTCAACCGCAAGAAGGCAGCACTGGGTGCCTTCCGTCGGCTGGTCGCGATTCGACCGACGCTATTCACGCCCGCGCTATCACGCGCACTATCGCGCGACACATGCGTATCCAGCCTGCAGTTGATCCTTCAGGTCCTTGACGAGCTGCCACTATGCCCCGAGGAGCTCATCCACGCGCTGAGTCCCCTGCTCCATGAGCACGCCCGTGGAAATTCTTGGGCCGTGGCGTCGTTGGCCCGTCGCCTGCTCGGTCGTGCTGGGCAGCCTGAGGCTGCGCGCCATTGTGGGAGTTCCGAACCAGAGCTCGCCATTCGACCCTGGGCGCGCGCCTTGTTCGAATTGGCGACCCGAGGCGATGGTCTTGCAGCGCTCACTGAGCTGTGGCCCGACCTGCCCGAGCACATCCTCCGTCGCCTGAGCGACCCGGCATCTCAGGCAGAGGCGACTAAAGAATTCGTCAACGAGCGATTAGAGCTTGCGCGAGGGCGCAGTCGCGATGTGGTGCCCCGCGCCGATGTGCTGAACTGGCCTACCGAGTTGTATGTCGCTGCGATGGACGAGGTTCTCGCACGCTTGATCGACACGTCGAGCGAACACACTGCCCCGCACCCTGACGACGGCGATGTGTTGCGCTGGATCCTACCGCGCACGGGACTACATTTGGCGCTCGAGGCCAGCCGCGTGCCACGACCGGCTCGTGACCCAGCGCAGTCCGCGCGCCCGGGGCTGAGTGACTTGGAACGTCTTCCACATGATGCAAGTCCATATCCTAAATGGATTCGTGCTGCCTGGTACGAGACGTCCTTCTATCGCCGGGACGACAAGACTTACTTAGAGGCGGATCACGTCGCGCAGGCTTTTGCTGCGGCTGTCTATGTACCCGACGGTGCGGTCGTGCCGGACAAAGCCGCTCCGATGGCACCCGGCCTGAGCAACGAGTGGTGGGACCTGCCGGATTCACCTTCGATCATCGATATCGACAGCCCGCAGCCCATGCGCAGCGACCATATCGACGACTGGTTAGGACAGGCCCTGCTTTTGATCCCCCCGCAGCTGTTGCGCCTCACCAACGAGCTGACCCCGTCTCCCCAAGGGGAAGCATTGCGGTGGAGCGACGCTTCGGGCAACCCCGCCGTAGTCATGCGCACCTGGCGGGTGCGATCGAACGGGTACGGCGTTGAGGCGCATGCACTGGTCGGCGCCGAAATTCTCATCCGGCCTGATCTCGTAGAAGTGCTCGCAGACCTAGGCGGTGTACCTCTGAAGCAACTTTGCCGTGTACACATTAGTTCACTTTAGTCTACCTGAGAATGTCACCCACCATTAGGAATACGACGCCCGCATTTGCGCTAGCCACCCCGACGTACAGAGTGGACGGCAGATAGGTTGCTTGCAACCCTACATGTGAAGGGGAGCGCGCACCGAAGCCCGGGGGCACCGTGTCGATCTGCGTGCCGGTGATCCAGGGCAATCTGGCTCGGCCGTTCGCGTTGTCGCGCAAAGGACGCGTCAGCGATTCCGGTGTCTGCTATGGGTCGAAAGCGGACGTTTGCTCTACCCCCGATAACCATCCCTAATCGCCCTGCCCTGTCGAATGGATTAGGTCCATGTCATGGGTAAATGGAGAATCGCCCAGGCCGTTGACACATTGCACAGCATTGAAGAAGCATTTGAAGCACTCATGGACGCCAAATCGCAAAGGTTCCGTCCAGACCAACCGAGCAGAAAGCAAGTTGCTGGCGCCAGTCGACCAGTATGAATCCAAGAGACGAGTGCAATTTGGCGAACACCTGAGAGAGCTGCCTGTCGTCTCCTTGAATCATTGCACCAAGCGCAGTGATGCCGCGTTTGTCCACTACGCCGTAGAGCAGCACGTCTGACAATGGCTTGATGGCAAAACCGTTTTCAACCTGTCCAAGCGGTCGAGATGCGGTCGTCAGGATTGGCGCGTTGATTGGAGTTGTCCCGAACAACGCCGCCAATTTGTCGACAGCACCTGTTCCCTCGATGAGCGCAGTTCTAGTCAACCTGCGAGCGAATATCTGAGACCACCCATACTGCAATCGATGGGTCGCCTCAAAAAATCTTGTACTCGGCAAGGGTGGTCTGGAGCTCTTTTAGGTCGGCCGCAGGCAGGAATTCGATCTGACACCACTCGTCTTCGTGGAACTGTGGCGCCCCATCAAATGATGCTTGCGTAGGCACGACGAAGGTCAGGACATCGGAAGCAACCGTCGGCATCGAGTAACGGATTGATGCCACATCAACTATCTTTTTCTCAACGTCTACATTCTTAGAACCAAGCGACGATTTCAGTCGACTAATCCAGCTCATCCCGATCCTCCCCTGTGAAGGCGTAAAGATAGCAAGGTCCACTATGAGTCGAAGGCGGACATCCCGCCGGAGCATAGCCCGCTCTGCCCCGCCCGCGCCAATCGGCCTTCGGCGCGCGCTTAGAACTGACGCCACCTGCGTTTGATGCCTGTCCAGCCCTTCCCCCACTCCAATCGACCAGGCGTGGGTCGAAAGCCGTCCCTGCCTACCCTCGATAACACCGACTAATCGCCCTGCGCTACGACCGCTTTCGGCCAAAAGCGGACCTTTGCAAGGTAGATACGAGCCGGTCAGCTACCCTTTTTATGCTTGTGAGGCTTGAGAGAAGGGATATTGCCTGGGGTCTCCTTATTATCCCGTCGCCGCTTATCCGGCTTACCCGTCGACTTGGCAATCGGCTTTGGACCAGGTTTAATTGCCATAAGTACTCTCCTCGTGTCCGCGGTATCACCGCAAGATTTACGTACTGGACGAGCCAACCTTTGAACGTACAGGCCGGTTGTTCGGTTATACGCGTAGGGACTGCCCGCCGCCAAGGGCCGCAGCGCCTGGCACGTTCCGCCCACGCGGCCCGAGTAAGCGATAGTTGCAAGGCCGGACCAGCTGATGATGGGCTCTGAACGTCGGGATGTCCGCTTTGGGTCGGAAGCGGACCTAGTCATTCCCATCGAGAACTTGTGCAGATACTCATCGGCTACTGCTGTAGAGTCGCATGGCCCTACCCGCCACCCTCGGCCCGCTCCGCCTACCCCGAGTCAATCGGGTGTTAGGCGCTTTCTTCGAGAGAAGGATTCACTCACTTACAAGTCTGTATCGCCTCTCGACTTGGGCCGAACGCTTCATCACCAATCGTCCGGCGAAGTGCGTTGCACTGGCGGCTCCGGAATGCAAAAGGCCCGCTGACGGCTATCAGCTAGTGAGTGTTCCGAGGCACCGAAAGCTCGTCGGAAGTTGCCGGAATTGCGCTGTAACGAAGCAGATACGGCCGAATGGGGCAATTGAACGTGGTCTGTTCCGAGGCGCTTAATTCGGTGCACGCTGCAGCGCGCGTGCCCGGTAGCCGGCCACGCAGTTAACCGCCATGAGTCAAGGATCGCCTACGCCTACTACGCGGAGCGACTGCCACGTGGCCACTAGTTCCTGCGCTTGGGCTCTCGACCACGTACCGAAGCTGAGAGGGGATTCGACCATGCTCTTCGATTATGGCGTCACGCTCCTAGTCGCTGTCGTCGTCATAGGCACAGGCTGCACTACGAAACTCGAAGTCAAGAAAAGCGACCCCGGCGATAAATCGGCGCGCATCGGCGCACCTTATTCGCTGATGTTCACGCAGTACGACATCGAAGTAATGCGTACCGTGACAAAGTGCGATCCGGAGCTACACGCAATGATTAGCGCGGACGTGAAAGCAGTCCAGGCACGACCGGATCCATTGCAGCGCTTCACCTTGGACCTTAATAGCCTTTCGAGTCCTCTGAAGGCCAGCTCGATTAAGGTCGGTTACTACGACGACGGAGGCATCGCAAGTGTAAATGCCAGCGCTGACGATCACTCCGTAGCGTTCATATCAAACGTCATCGGTGGCCTAGTCAAAGTGGCGACCCTCGTTGGCGCGGCCGGCGGAGTGGGCGGTGGCAGCAAGAGCGTCTGTACGCAGGAGGTCACCGACGCACTGAAGGCAGCATCTAGTCTCGATTCCCAAGTCTCTGCCGCCACCAAGCTTGTGGAGCTTCGCACCGACGAGACAAAGGCACTCAATGCGAAAGCGGCCGCGCTTGGGGAGAACGTCGACGACGGCACTAAAGCGGCTCTTTCAGCAAAGTTCGATCAGCTTGCAGCCGCAGCCGCAAAACTTAAGAG
>NZ_JBFUIT010000294.1:0-4872 GCF_056401735.1 Luteibacter sp. P4_D7_3 | reverse complement strand
CGACAACACCGTTTCCGTCATCAAGGCGGCTACCAATACGGTCATCGCGTCGGTGCCGGTCGGCGGCTTCCCCTTCGGCGTGACCGTCAGCCCGGATGGACGTAACGTCTATGTGGCCAACGCCAACGACAGCACGGTATCCGTTATCGATGCGACGAARAACACGGTCGTTACTTCGGTCGATGTCGGCTTTCTGCCGTTCAACGTGGCGACTGGCCCCAGCGGCAAGTTCCTGTACACGTCCAACTTTGGCGAGAACACCGTCTCGGTGATCGACACCGGGACCAAAGCGGTCGTCGCAACGGTTCCCGTCGGCAGCGCACCGAATGGCCTCGACGTGGGCCCCTTGGGCGCCCGCATCTACGTCGCCAACAGCAACTCCAACAATGTCTCCGTCATCGACGCATTCACGAATCAGGTCAAGTCGACGATCGCCGCCGGCAACGGCTCCGACGCCGTGGTGACCAGCCCGATCGGTCTGCCGGTCTATGTTTCCAATCTCGCCGACTCCACCGTGTCGGTGATCAACCCGCTCAACAGCGCCATCATCGCCACGGTGCCGGTGGGCGCTGCGCCGAGCGCGTTAGCCGTCAGCCGCACGTTCGGCCGCGTGTATGTCACTAACTCGGGTTCGCACTCGGTTTCCGTCATCAACCCGTTCACCAACAAGGTGATCGCCACGGTCAACGTCGGCAACTTCCCGGCCGCTATCGCTACCCAGCCGGAATAACCAAATCGCCGCCCGGACAGGCGGCGCCGGGCAAGAAAAGAAAACGGCCACCTCTTCGGGGGTGGCCGTTTTCGTTAAAACATGCTGCCGGGAGCTAGAGCAGCGCCCCCGCCTTCTTCAACGCAATCCACACCCCGATCAGGAACGGAACGCCCACCGCCAGCCAGGCCAACACGCCTATCAGGCCGAACGGCCCACGTGCCGCGGTGGCGAGGCTCGCATCCGAGGCCTGCACCTCGTGCTGCAACGCGCGCTCGCGCTTCAGCTCTTCCTCGGTCATGTGGTGCTTCGGATCGACCGGGCGGACCATCAGGTTGCAGATCAGGCCGATCAGCAAGAGGCCCGCGAGGATGTACAGGGTGCGGTCGTAGACGAGATTCTTGGCCACCCCGGCGCCCAGCTGCGCCTCACGGATGCCGGCAATGAGGACCGGGCCGATCACGCCGGCCACCGACCATGCAGTGAGCAGACGGCCATGGATGGCACCGACCATCTGCGTCCCGAACATATCCGCCAGATAGGCCGGCACGGTGGCGAAGCCGCCGCCGTACATCGACAGGATGACGCAGACCGTGATGACAAATGCCGCCGCCATGCCCAGGTGACCGAGCGTCGGCAGGAGGCAATACAGAATGATGCCGAGGATAAAGAAAACGCAGTAAGTAAACCGTCGGCCAAGAAAATCCGACGCCGAAGCCCAGGCCAGGCGGCCCACCGAATTGAACAGGCTGATGAGGCCCACCAGACCCGCGGCGGCGGTAGCGATCGCGGCCTTCTGCGCGGCGGTAAGCGCCGTACCCGGATCGACACCAAGCAGACCCGCACCGAACACGTCCTGCAACATCGGACTTGCCATGGACAACACGCCAATGCCAGCGGTCACGTTCATGCACAGCACGCCCCAGATGAGCCAGAACTGCGGCGTCTTCCAGGCTCGGCTAAGGTGCACGTGGCCATGGCTGATCATGGGCCGCTTGGACACGTCCGCCGTGGCTAGCTGATAGCCCACCGGCTTCCAGCCGTTCGGTGTGACCCTGAAGCCGAACGCCCCCAGCGACATCACCACGAAGTAAACCAGACCCATGACGATCAGCGTGGTCGATACGCCTGGGACATCACCGCTTTTGAAGACGTCCATGAGCTTGACGGCAATCGGCGCGCCGATCATCGCGCCGCCGCCATAACCCATGATGGCGAAGCCCGTGGCCAGGCCACGACGGTCGGGAAACCATTTGATCAGCGTCGACACCGGCGTGATGTAACCAAGCCCCTGCCCCACGCCGCCCAGCAACCCGCAGCCGAGGTAGACCAGCCAGAGCTGGTGGAGAGAGACGCCGATGCCGCCCAGCACCAGACCGCCGCCCCAACAGCACGCGGCGATGAAGCCGGCCTTGCGCGGCCCGGCATGCTCGAGCCAGCCACCCCAGATCGCCGCGGCGAGGCCGAGCATGGCGATGAAGGTTTCGAAGATGTGGTTGACCGAGGGAACGGTCCAGTTGCAGGTCGTTGTCGTGAGCTGGTCGAGGAAGCCCTGGCTCGCGCAGACCGTGGCATCGGCGCCGGTCACCAGGTTGGTCATCGGCAGCCAGAACACCGAGAACCCGTAGGCCATGCCGATACATAGATGAATGGCGAGGGCCGCAGGTGGCACCAGCCAGCGATTGAACCCCGGACCCGCGATCGTACGTTCCCGGGCCAGCAAGCCGGCCGTCTCGTTTCCTGCCATGCGTTTGTTCCCCTGCCTGTGAGTGGTACTTCTCCGGATCGCATCTTAGGCAGGTTTTGGGCTGGCGCCACCCTACGATGGTCTTAGTCGCTCCCTTCGCCGCCACTCGCCCGGCGGCGCGTCGAACGCGCGGCGGAAGCGCCGCGTGAAGTGGGCCTGGTCGGAGAGGCCGCAGCGCACGGCAATGTCACAGAGCGCATCGTCGGTGGCGAGCATGAGCTCGCAGGCGCGCTCCAGGCGACGCATCAACACATAGGCGTGAGGCGTACTGCCGAAGCTCGCCTTGAAGGCGCGGAAGAAATAGGACTCGCTGTAACCGATCGCCGAAGCCAGTTCGGCGATGGCGAGGCGACGTCCGAGATGCGTGTCGATGAAGCGTTGCAGGCGCTCGTGCGCCCAGGGGGGAAGACGACTTTCGTTCATTGCTCTAGGGAGACGATGCATTCGATGCCCTGGCGGGCCATCTTTGCGTAGGGACAGATACGCTCGGTGTCGCGGACCAGCTCCTCGGCGGCCGCGCGGCCGACACCGGGAAGCGCGATGCGAACACCGGCGACGAGGGTGAACAAGCCATCCATGGGATCACGGCCGAAGGTCACCGATGCCGTGACCCGGGCGTCGGGAATCGACATACCGGCACGGGCGGCGAGCAGACTCAACGCACCGTGGAAGCACGCGGCAAAACCGGCCGCGAACAGTTCTTCGGGATTGGTACCGCCACCCGGACCACCCAGTTGGGCAGGCATGCGAAGCTCGAGATCGAGCGTGCCGTCGCGCGAGCGCGCCACGCCCGATGCACGGCCATGCACTGCCTCCCCGCCCGAGACGCTCACCACAGCGGTGTACAGCGGCGCGAAGTCCGCGCCTGTATAGCGGTCGAGGAACGAAACGGGCGGGCGCGTCGGTTTCATCGGTTCGTACGCGTCACGGTCAGGCCGCCGCGCCAGACCGCGCAGCCTCGGCCTGGTTGAACCAGGTCGCGAAGTCGATCTTGCCAAGCGTCGCACCCGGGCCCGGCACCAGCGAGTTCTCCTGCAGCACCGTGCCGAAATACAACGCCTTCGGATCCGGAATCACCTGGCGCGGATCCTTTGTCGCCGCGAGGTAACGCTGAACCAGATCGGCCATGCGGATCTTGTCCGGGCCACCGATTTCGATGATGCCGTTGACGGGTGCACCCACTGTCGCCGTGGTCATCGCATCGGCGACATCGTCGGAGGCGATTGGCTGCATATATCCCGTGGAAAGATGTACCGACTCACCCTTCGCGCTGGCCTGGACGATTCCCTTGAGGAATTCGAAGAACTGCGCTGACCGGACGATGGTGTACGGCACACCCGAATCATGGATCAGTTTCTCCTGAACGACCTTCGCGCGCAGGTAGCCGCTGTCCGGCAGTTCGTCGGTACCCACGACGGAGAGTGCGACGTGGTGCTGCACTCCCGCCTTCACTTCGGCCGCAGCGATATTGCGGCCCGACGTCCGGAAGAAATCGAGCACATCCTGGTCCGCGAACGACGGCGAGTTGCTCAGGTCGAGCACGGTGTCCACCCCCGTCATGGCCGCATCGAGCCCCTCACCTGTCATGGCATTGACCCCTGATGACGGCGACGCCGGGATGACGTCATGGCCGAGGGTGCGCAGACGGGGAACGACCTTGCTACCGATGAGGCCTGAGCCACCGATGACGAGAATTTTCATGGGGTATCTCCTGTTCGTACGAACATGGCGCCGCGGTCCGGATTCGGCGTGGCGAGTGTGGAAACAGTAGGCTGGCGCTGCGCCTCCCGGTAGAACCCCGGGGAGGACTACCGTGTTGCCTTTTGTGCACCAATCACCCGACGGCGGCCAGCAAGGCCACGACCGAGAGGCCACCGGCGCATTGCAGGTCCAGCGCGCGCACACGCGTGATCATGTAGTCGATGAAGACGCGAATACGCGATGGCAATTGTTGGCGGCTCAGATAGCAGATGTAGTGTCCGCGATCGTCAGGTGCGTACTGCGGAAGGCACGCCACCAGCTGTCCGGATCTCAGGTGCTCACACACCTGATAGGCAGCCAGCTGCACAAGACCGCGGCCATCCAGAGCCGCATCCATCAGGAGGTCGGTGTCGTTGAAGGTGAGCATCGCCTTGGGAACCACTTTCTGCAGGCGACCTTCGACCTTGAATTCCCACTCGTGGATACGCCCCGAGGCGAGCCGGAAGTTGAGGCATTGATGCTCCGCGAGCTCGGTAATCGTGCGCGGCAGCCCGTGCGTCGCCACATAGGCCGGCGATGCACAAACGACCATCTGCATGGGAATCAGCTGCCGTGCAATCACCTGGCTGTCTTCCATGCGCCCGTTGCGAAACGAGACATCGATCTGGTCCGTCGTGAAGTCGGCCGCGTGGTCGTCGAGCAACAGGTCTACCGC
>NZ_JBFUIT010000293.1:0-4876 GCF_056401735.1 Luteibacter sp. P4_D7_3 | reverse complement strand
ACCATGCACGTTGATCAGCGCGTCGAAGTCGTCGGAGTGCTTGTACAGGGCCTGCAGGCGAACGGCGCGATCGTTGTAGCCACCGAGATCGTTCTTCTCGCCCTTGTAGTCGTTGTCGATCCAGCCGTCGCGATGCTGGGCGATGGCAGATACGCGGCCCGACCAGTCGGAGCTGATCGCGCCACCGAGGGCGGCTTCGGCATTGGCCGTGCCATACGAGCCATAGGAAAGGCGCGCGTAACCCTCGGTTTCCTGGGTCGGCTTGCGCGATTCGAACTTGATCACGCCCGCGGGCGAGTTGCGACCGAACAGGGTGCCCTGCGGGCCGCGCAGCACTTCCACCTGCTCCAGATCGAAGAGCGGGAAGCCCTTGAGGATCGGGTTTTCCTGGACGATATCGTCGTAAACCATCGATACCGGCTGCGACGCGTTGAGATCGAAGTCGCTGTTGCCCAGGCCGCGGATGTAGAAGCGCGGGAACTCGCGACCGTACGACGTCTCGGCATACACGCTGGGCGCGCGCGCGGCGAGCTGGAGCACGCCGTCGCCAGCCTGCCCGAAGGCTTCCAGCTTCTCGGCCGTGATCACGGTCATCGAGATAGGCACCTTCTGCAAGTCTTCCGTGCGCTTTTCAGCGGTGACGGTGACGGTCTCCAGCGTGGCCGTCTTGGCCTTCGGAGCGGTGGGCGCGGCGTCCTGTGCGTTGGCCATGCCAGCGGTGAGCGCCGTGGCGATGGACAGGGCAATGACGAGACGTCGCGGCGTACGGCGCGAGCTAACGAGAGACATGGTTTGTTCCGCCTGGGAGGTCCTGGGGTGGGAGAGTGCCTCGCCAACTGCGGTCGAGCCGGTCCCCTGGCGAGGGCGCGTCTTTGCGAATTATCCCTTGTTACGTGGGCATGACGAAAGTGTTGMAGCGCAGAAACCTGCGTGGATGGGTGAGGTTTGCGACTGTCATGGAAGTGCAATGGGTGGCCGATAACGTGCCCGCCTATCGAATGCGTTAGCGACGTTTAGCGTGCGTAAGCGTCACTATCGCAGACGTTTGAGGTTTTTCTCAACACTTTCCATGAGTATTTTCGGAGCCAAGCCCCATGAAGAGATTTCCCCTGGCCGCCGCCTTCTGGACAATGTGCGGTACCGCGGCCGCCGAGGGCGCACCGCAAGAAGCTATCGAGCTCTACGTCGATACGACCACCCGGCAGCTATTTGCGGAGCCGGGTCCGGGCCGCCAGCGTCTGGGCAAGTTCGCGCAGGTGACCGATAGCCCGGCGCCGGTGGCGGTCGCGGCAGCGGCGACGAACACGGCGACGGCTTCTGCGAGCGCGTCGGCGCAAATGGCCGCGGCGACTCCGCCGACAACACCGGCTGCCAAGGCCTGGTACGACAAGATAGGCATCCGGGGCTACCTGCAGATGCGTTACAACCAGGAGGTCGGCGGCGACGCGAAGGACCTCAAGTCCCCGGGCGATCGCTACATCGGCCGCGAGCAGGGCTTTGGCATTCGCCGCGCCCGCGTGGTCATCAGTGGCGACGTGACCGACAAGATGTCGATCTACATCCAGCCGGACTTTGCCAGCACGCCTACGGGGTCGTCGACAGGTCACTTCGTGCAGTTGCGCGACGCCTATGCGGACCTCTGGCTGGACAAGGACAAGACCTATCGCATCCGTGCCGGCCAGTCGAAGATTCCCTTCGGCTGGGAAGATCTGCAGTCGAGCCAGAACCGTCTCGCGCTCGATCGCGCCGACGCGCTCAATTCCGCGGTGCGCGACGAACGCGATCTGGGCATGTTCCTCTACTGGACACCGAAGGAGATCAAGGAGCGCTATGCCTATCTGGTCAAGTCGGGCCTGAAAGGTTCCGGCGACTACGGCGTGTTCGGCGTCGGTGTGTACAACGGGCAGGGCGCGAATCGTCCGGATCGCAACGATCAGCTGCACTCGGTGATCCACTTCTCCTATCCGTTCAAGTTTGCCAACGGGCAGTACCTCGAAGTGGGTGCGGACGCCTATTCAGGCCGCTACAAGGTCGCGACCGGTTCGGCAACCATCGATGGCCGGACGTTTACCCCGGTCGTCGACGCGCCTGTCGCCGGCTCGACGGACCGTCGCGTTGCGGCGCACGTGGTGTATTACCCGCAACCGTTCGGCTTCCAGGCGGAGTGGACGGTTGGGCAGGGCCCGGAGCTCGATGTCGCGCGCCGGGTCATCCGTACGCAATCGCTACGTGGTGGCTATGCGCAGGTGATGTACAAGTTTGACGGTGGCTATGGCTCGCTGATGCCGTATGCGAAGTGGCAGACGTATCGTGGTGCGGCGAAGTTCGATACCAATGCGCCGAGAATGCAGGCGGACGAACTGGAGGCGGGTGTCGAATGGCAACCTTCGAATGCGGTCGAGCTGGCGGTGGCCTGGGCGAATATGCGCCGCACGGATGTGAATTCGGCGCCTTATCGTCGTATTGATGGGCAGCTGTTGCGGGTGCAGTTGCAGGTGAATTACTGAGGTAGCCGGCTCTTTGTGGGAGCCGGCTCTTTGCGGGAGCCGGCTATGCCGGCGATGGGGGTTGCGGCGGACGGGTTATCGCCGCTGAAGCGGCTCCTACAGAGAGCCTGCAGCGAGCCTGCGAAGAACTTATTTTTTCTTCTTCGCCGTCGCAGCGAGGGACTTTTCGCGGACGGCCTTGAACTCGCTGCCGTCCTTCCATGCCGGCCAGACGTCGCTGTCGGCGAGTTTTTCGCCGAGGGCATAGAAGGCCTTGACGTTCTGGGTCACGCCGTCGAAGTTCCAGCGGATATCGTAGACATCGGTCGGCTGGTGGTAGTGGTTCTTGACGTAGTCGTTGGCGGCGGCTTCGCCCGCGGCTTTTCCACCGGCGACCATGTCGATGCCGCCATTGGCAGCGAGTGCGGGCACGCCTGCCTTGGCGAAGTTGAAGTGGTCGGAGCGGAAATAGTGGCCCTTCTCCGGTGAGGCGTCGCCGCTGACGACGCGGCCGTCGGCCTTGAGTACCTCGGCGAACATGTCTTCGAGATCGCCCTGGCCGAGGCCGACGACTTCCATGTCCTTGGTCGCGCCGGTGATCGGCAACGCGTCCATGTTGATGTCCGCGACGGTCTTGTTGAGCGGGAAGGGTGGGTGGGCGACGTAGTATTCCGAGCCGAGCAGGCCCGATTCTTCCATGGTCACTGCCGCGAAGATCACCGTGCGCTTCGGTTTGTCCTGGGCGAACTTGCCGGCAATTTCCAGCAGGGCGGCAATGCCGGTGCCGTTGTCGACCGCACCGTTGTAAATCTGATGGCCCTTCAGCGACGGATCGTGGCCAAGGTGATCCCAGTGGGCGGTGTAGACGATCGCTTCGTCGGGCTTGTCGCTGCCCTTGACCATGCCGATGACGTTGTTGCTCAGCGAATGCGTGATCGCGCTCTGCAGGTGGATGGAGGCCTTCGCCTCCAGCGGCACCGCCTTGAAGCCGCGCACGTCGGCTTGCTTCGCGAGGTCGTCGAAGTTCTTCCCGGATTTCGCAAAGAGGCGTTGTGCCGCTTCGTGCGTCAACCATCCGGCAACCGGCAGGCGAGGCGACGGGTCCTCGCTCTGGGGAAGGTCGAGGCGCGGCGTGGACCAGCTGCTTTGCACCACGTTCCAGCCGTAGGCGGCAGGCTCGGTCTGATGGACGATGAACGCGGCAGCGGCGCCCTGGCGGGCCGCCTCTTCGAACTTGTAGGTCCAGCGGCCGTAGTAGGTCATTTCGCGACCCTTGAACAGCTTGGGATCGTTCGCGTTCCAGCCCGGGTCGTTGACCAGGATGATGACCGTCTTGCCCTTCACGTCGACGCCATCGAAGTCGTTCCACTGGGCTTCCGGTGCGTTGACGCCATAGCCGACGAAAACGACATCCGAATCCTTGAGATCCACGTCGGCCTTGGCCTGGAGCGTGCCCGCGACCATCTCGCTGCCAAACGCGAACGCTTCCTGGTCGCCGCCTTCGGCGACATCGAGCTTCACGTTGGCCGGGTCGCTCAGCGCGGTCGAGACCGCGGGCACGGTCTGTACCCACTCGCCCTTGTTGCCCGGCTCCAGACCCATTCGCTTGAACTGTTCGATGATGTAGTTGGTCGTCAGGCGTTCGCCCAGGGTGCCGGGCTTGCGGCCGTCGTATTCGTCGGACGAGATGACCCGCAGGTGCGCGGCGAAGTCGTCCGGCGTGATCTCGGGACTAAAGGTGTGCTGCTCGTTGGCCACGGCCGGAAGCGGCGGGGGTGGCGAGGTGGCGGCCCTGGCAGGAGCGGGCGGAGGTGCCGCCGCCGTCTTGTCGTCGTCGTGGGACTGGCAGGCCGCCAGGGTCAGTGCGGTCAGGCAGGCGAGAGCGAGTCGACGCATCGGCGGAGAGTCCCCTTGGGCAGATAAGGTGGATCCCGAGTGTAGCGGCAAGGGCGGCCCTGTCGCCGCAGCGGCAAGGGAGTCATAATGGTCGGTTATCCCGTTCCCGGAAGACCTTCCCCCATGCGCATCGGCATCGACTTCGGAACCAGCTATTCGGCCGCAGCGGCTATCGTGGACGGACAGCTCGAACTGGTCCGTTTCGGCGACGCCCGTCAGTTCCGCACCGCGGTGTTTTTCCCCGAAATCGTGCCCAACGTGGACGACTTCGTGTTGACCCCGGTCCTGGAAGCCCAGGTGGATGCTTTCGTCCGCGCCTCCCGTCTCGATGAGCGCCAGGCCGGACGGGTTCCACGCGGCGACATGGACCTGCGTCGGGATGCCATCCGTGTGGTGCGCCGGCAGTGGATGGAAGAACGCACGCGCGAAGCCTCGGCGTCCGTAGCCAGCTTCCAGGACGCCCTCTTCGGCGAGGAGGCCGTGGACGCGTATCT
>NZ_JBFUIT010000292.1:0-4930 GCF_056401735.1 Luteibacter sp. P4_D7_3 | reverse complement strand
CCTTGTAGCGGTTCGGCGACGGCGTAGCGGTGGCGACGAAACGGAATCGCACCGCATCGAACAGCGTCAGAAACGTCTGGTAGGTCTTCGACCCGAAGCTGCGCAGCACCGACGCTTCGTCCAGGCTGACGACCACGAAGACATTCGGGTCCAGCTTGCCGTCGCGCACGCTCTCGTAGTTCGTCAGGTAGACGCCGACGAAGGCAGGATCGACCTCGGCCGTGGTGCGGATGAAGCGGGTTTCGATGCCGAGCATGGCGGCGTCGCGGCGGAATTCTTGACGGACGCCGAGAGGAACGACGATCAGACCGGCGCCGCTGGCGTACGCCATGGCCAGCCGAACGACCTCCAACTGCTGCACACTCTTGCCCAGACCGAAGGCTTCGAACAGGGCGCGCCGGCCGCCAGCGCACGCCCAGCGTACCGCAGCGCGCTGGTGAGGCAGGAGGATCGGATGCACGTCATCGTCGGCCACGTCGAAGCCAGCTGACGGCGCCATGCGGACCTTGCGTTCGAGGAACTCGCGATACGGGTCAGTCATGCCGCCATCGCCAGTTCTTCGGTGGCCTGGTCAAGATTCGCCCGAGCGATCGCACACAGCGGCGGCGGGCTCACCGAGTTGCCGACCATGCGAACGCTCTTGCTGATGCTGAGTTTTCGGCCGTCGGCGGTACGGTCGATGATGTAACCGGCGGGGAAGCCCTGGGCGCGGAAAAGTTCTTCGCGACGAAGCATCCGGAGGCCGATGTCGACGATGACGTAAGGGTCGCCCTTAACCCAGACGGTCACCACAGCAAGGCGGTCACGCGTGGTCACGGTATCGACGGGGTGCATCAGGTCCAGCGCATCGCCGTTGCCGTAGTAGTTGATCAGGAACGCTGCAACGCGCAGGGCGCCTTCCTCGTGCTCCGGGCTCAGCGTGCACTCGACCACGGCGTGGTGCTCGCCGCCCGCGCTGATCGTCGCAACAGGGTCCTGCGCGTCGGCCGCCGAGCTCGTGCCCCGCAGCTTCGCTAGGGCCACGGCCGCCAGGCGCTGCTGGCTGCCGGTGCCGCAGATAGACGAGGTTGGCCGGTCGGCGGCGTTGCCATCACCGCCGTAGAAGCCGCCATTGGCCTGCTCAAGGAAAGCTGACACGACGGCGTGCTTCACACCGCCGGCCGGGAACACGCCTGTGGGCTTGGTGATGTCCAGCGACCGCGGCGCCTGGCCTTCGCGCTCGCCATACCCCGTCTGCACGAGGGTGGGAGCGACAACGGCGAAGTGACCACCCTTCACCTCGGCGCACATTGTGCCGACCGGCTTGGTCGCAGCCTTGTTCGTGTTGACGGACGACTGGGCGTGTTGAGTTACGAACGGGGCAAGAGTCGGCTGCACCGCAGTAAGTTCGCCCCGATTGGCGCCGGTGATCGTCGGGAAGGGCTCGCTGCCGGGATGGACGCGGCGCTCGCCATGATGGGTTACTGGCGTGATCAGCGGTGCCAACTGCGGCACGGCCACGCATGCATCGGCCTTAGACGTCGTCGTGGGTGCCGGTTCATGCACCGATCGCTCGGCAGTCTGGCCCATCCGGCCGCCCACACCCACGATGAAGGGCTCGGCGGCATCGATCACGTAGCGCTTCACGCCGCGAGCAATGCGGCGCAAGGTGGCATCAGCGAGCGGCCGCTTCACGCCCAGCTTCCGGGCTTCAACCTTGCCCAAGAAGATCGACGGGCAAGGCACGTCGAAGTCGATGCAATCGGCGGCCGTGACGAACGGCGTGAGCCCCGGGCCGCCACCATGGGTTGGCTTGGGCCAAACGATCGGCATGCCATCGCGGCGGGCAATGAGGAACAGTCGCTTGCGGCTCGTGCCCGCGCCGTAGTCGCATGCCGACAGCTTCCGCCATTCGACGACATAGCCAAGCGAGCGGAGCGCCGCTACGAACTGGTCCCACGTACGGCCGGCATGCTTCTTATCCGGCACCAGGCTCTGTTCCCAGACCGACACGCGCTCCCCAGGTGCGGCGACGGTGCCGTCGAGCTTCACGACCCTTCCGGTGGCCTTGTCCCGCTTCGCGATCAGCGGACCCCATTTCAGAATCTGCTCGACGTTCTCCAGGCTGATGATGCGCGGCGCGAGGCCGGCGGCGGCCAGCGTGCCGGCGACCTTGAGCACGACCCACGACAGCGAGCGTGTTGCTTTGCTTCGCGGCTGCCCGCCCTTCGCCTGGCTGAAATGCGTGCAGTCAGGCGAGGCATGGAACCAGCCTACAAGGCGGCCGAGGACTTCACGAAGAATATCCACGGTCCACACGTCAGCCGGAAGGTGACGGGTAAAAGGGTGGTTCGCTGCGTGCATACCGAGCGCCCACGGATCATGGTTGACCGCCACATCGGGATCGCGGCCAAGCGCCTGCTTCAGCGCCTCACTGGCACCACCGCCACCGGCGAAGAAGTCCACGACGATCTCGCCCGGGCGAAGGGCCGAAACAAGTGCCTTCTTGGGGAAGTTGAAGCCGGATTGCGAGCTGCCATCAGCCATGTGCGCGGAGGTCCTGTGATGCGTTCTGCGGAAGATCGGGATAGGTGCCCCACGGCGCGCGGAGTTCGCGCCACGGGTTGTCGGAGCCAATGGCCGAGCGATGCGCAAATCGGCCGCGCACGCCGTTGTCCCAGAGCTCACGGCACCTGGTGGTCTGGTTGTCGAACCAGCCGGAGAAGAGGTCGGGCGTGCGCGGCATGGCAGGATCAGTCTTCGTCGTCGGAGGAGATGAACTTCTCGATCTGCTCGGCGCTGGGCTTCTTCCAGTTGCTCACAGCGCCCGTGTCGAGATCGATGTCGAGCATCACGTAATCGCCGTAGTGCTCACCGGGCATAAAGTCCGGCACGTAGCCGTCGTCCTGTCCGCCGAGGGACTTGCCGCTTTCGTCGAGGATGTCTGCACCGAAGCGGTCGCTGCACTTGACGCAGATGCGCAGCGTCTTCGCGATTACTGGCACTACCTTGGTTTGGCTGATTTCCATTGAAGATCCTTTCGCCGGTCACGCCGGCGCTGGTGGATAGGTTTAGGCGGCTTTCTTCAGGTCGTTGACGGCGCCCTGGATGACAGTCCACAAGCCGCGGTAGATCGCGATCAGCTCGCTCTCGGCATAGAGCTTCGCGCCGCGCTCGATGCTGACCGGCTTGAAGCCAATCGACTCCAGGCCATCCGCCGTGATCGACAGCGGGGCGATCTTCGCGTTGATGTCGCCGAGCTTGATCGTTCGGCGGGGGGCGCCGGACGGAACGCTAGCGAAGGTTTGCGGCGATTCCATGGCCCGGAGGTCGTCACCGATGAGGTCGTTCACCGCTTCGACGTACGGCTTGCTCGGGCCCGGGGTCGCCGGAGCAACGGCCGGCACGGGAGCGTTCGCGGCTTCCGTCGCCACGCGTTCACGCTCAACTGCCGCAACACGTTCGCGCTCAGCGTCGGCGTTCTCTTTCTCGAGCTTCTCCCGCTCCTGCCTGCGGATATTCTCCCGCTGCGCTTCCAGCTTTTCCTCTTCAGCCTTCTTGTGCGCGTCGATACGCGAGGTGATGGCAAGGATGAAGTCATCGAAGGGCTTGGCAGCGAGCTGCTGCAAGTCGGCCACCAGCGCGCGATATTCGGCCGCATGGTCGTTGACCCACCCCAGCTTGCCCCGGAAGTCCTTCGCCTGGCGGTCGGCGACGATCTTCCCGTTTGCTAGCGCGGTGGCCAGCTTGTCGTCGATGCTGGTCATCGTCTTCAGGCCCTTTATGGAGCCTGCGAAGTCGGGCATGACCACGTCCAAACGGAGGCCGGTAATCTCTCGCTGCAGGTCGGTGACGTGGGCCATGAACGCCTTGCGCGCCGCTTCGATCTTCTCGGCGCGACGGCGGGCCTTCTCGCTCTCGAACAGCTTCTCGGCCATGAGGCGGTTGTCCCGCACCAGCTTGAGAAGCATGTCTTTCTGCCGCTTCGCCTGGTCGACGCTCGCAATCTGGGAGAGCATCATCGATTCGGCGGCGTCGAGCGTTTCTTCAGCCTTCTTCATGGCCTTGATCTGCTGATCGAGGTCAACGAAGTCCTGATCGGTCTGCGGCTCGCGGATCAGCTTGTTTTCAAGGAAGTTCCGGAGCGCGACCTCGAAAGCATTGAAGTTCTCCTTGACGGAGATCTGACCGACGACTTGAACGGCTACCGCCGGAAGTGCCTGCACTGCCTCGGCGACGAGGATCGGCGCAGCGTCAGGCAGCGTGTAGGCAGCGAGGTCGCGGTCGAACTGCGCCCAGCCGTCGACGATACGTTCGAACCAAGCCGCTTCTGGCCACACTTCAGTGGACACGAAGTTCGCCGGGGTTCCGTCGGACACGGTGAAGATGACGCGCTTGGCGCCAGTGACCATCATGATCTGCTGGCACTGCGGCATGTGCGAGTCGGGGACCACGCCAGAGGCGACCATCGCCGCAAGCTCGGCGTTCCACTGCTTGTGCTCGAAAGCGGCATCGAAGGCCATGGTGAGTCCGTCGCACGACGCCGAGAGGTTGCCGCCGGCATCCTCGTTGGAGCACGTCACCGGATAGAGGTCATCTTCGATCAACTGCTCGACCATGGGCCGAGCGAGGGCTTCGACCAGGTGGCCATAGTCGAGAATGTTCTCCTGCACCCAATCACTGAACTCTTTCGGATCACCGGTGTGCTTGACGCGCAGCAACTCGGAGCGCGTGGTCACCTTGGAAAGGCCCAGCATGGCTGCGGCTTCGCTAGCGCCGTGGTGGGTCAGGCGGAAGGCAGCCCATTCGGCGCTGCCTTGGACGAGGTTATGGATCTTCATTACTCGGCACTCCCCTTGTTAGCCCACGAGGCAATTTCGATCTTCTGCTCGTTGGTGAGCAGGTCCTTGGTCTGGATCATTGCGATCAGGTCGTTGACCGACTTGTTGCC
>NZ_JBFUIT010000291.1:0-4936 GCF_056401735.1 Luteibacter sp. P4_D7_3 | reverse complement strand
CACGCCCTGTGCTCGAAGCCTATGGTGCCCGTGTCACGCACATGGGCCCCGTCGGTAGTGGCCAGGCGACGAAGGCCGTCAACCAGGTGTTGGTCGCAGGCATTGCCCACGCCGTGACAGAGGGGCTCGCCCTTGGCGAGGCGCTGGGTCTCGAAGCCGATCGCCTGATCCCGACGCTCGCCGCGGGCGCAGCCGGCAACTGGTTCCTCGACAAGCGCGGCGCCACCATGCTGCGCAACGAGTTCTCGGTGGGCTTCAAGCTGGCGCTGCTGCACAAGGACCTCGGCATCGTTCGTGGCATTGCCACCGAGGCCGGCACGGATCGCACCATCATCGAGCAGTCGCTCGCCGACTTCGGTGAATTGATGGCCCAGGGTTATGGTGATGACGACATCTCGGCGTTGATTCGTCTCAAGCGCGGGAAGTGACATCCGGCAGCCGTTGAAACGAAAAAACCCGCCGGCGACGGCGGGTTTTTTGTGTCAACGCGGCGAGGAAAACCTCAGCTGCCTTCCTTCAATGCGATGGCACTGATGCCTGCTGCCTGCAGGTGCTGCTTGGTGCTTTCCAGGTCCGTGGCCGACTTGAACGGTCCCAGGCGAACACGGTTATAGGTCTGCGCGCCGACCTTCACCGCCTGCACGTTGGCGACGAAGCCCTGCAGCGCCAGCTTGGCCTTCAGTGCTTCCGCATCGGCGGCGCTCGGGAACGCGCCGACCTGAAGCAGGTAGCCCGAGCTCGCGGCCGGAGCGGCGGGAGCCTGTTGGGCAGGCACGGCCGTGACCGTCTGTGTCGTCGCCTTCGGCAGGTTGGCTGCGGCGGCAGTAGCCTGTTGCTGCTGCGCCACCTCGGCCTTCTGGGCCGCTGCCTGCTGCTGGGCAGCCTGCTGTTGCTGCTGCTTCTGCTGCGCTTCGGCGCTGGCCTGTGCGCGGATCTCGGCATCCGGAATGCGTACTTCCTTCTCGGAAAGCACGGAGTAGAAGTCGTACGACGGCTTCTTCGGCTTCTCGGGCTCGGTCTGTTCGACGACGCCCGGATCGCTTCCCTTCTGCGCCGTGGCCTGCGGGTTCGGCTCAGGGCCGTCGTGCTGGCGCATCATGGGCATCCATGAGCCGCGCATCGCGAAAGCCATCAACAGGGCGCCGGCGAGGATGCCAATCAGCGCCCAGCTCCAGCCGGGCATGCCGCTGGAGCTGTTACGGACGGCCTGACGACCCTTTGCCTTCTTGCGTGTTGCCATTTACATGCTCTCCGGGGCGGAAATGCCCAGCAGATCCAGACCGTTCTTCAAAACCTGTTGCGTCGCCGCGACCAGCGCAAGGCGGGCGTCACGCAGGTCGGCGTCGTCGACGATCCATTTGTGCTCGTGATAGTAGCTGTGGAGCGAGCCTGCAAGCTCACGCAGGTATTGCGCGATCAGATGCGGTTCCAGGTTGGCGGCAGCCGACTCGACCATTTCCGGGTAGCGTGACAGCTCGACCATCAGCGCTTGCTCGTGCTCGGTATCGAGCAGCGGCAGCTTCGCCAGGCCGTTGCCACGGTCGCTGGACAGCCCCCGATCGGCCAACTCGCGGAAGACGCGGCTGGCGCGGGCGTGCGCGTACTGGATGTAGTACACCGGGTTGTCGTTGCTTTGCGAACGCGCCAGGTCGATGTCGAACACCAGCTGCGAATCGGCCTTGCGGGCGATCAGGAAGTAACGCGTGGCGTCGCGACCGGCTTCGTCGATGAGGTCGCGCAGCGTGACGTAGGATCCGGCGCGCTTGGAAATCTTCACTTCCTCACCGCCGCGCATCACGGTGACCATCTGGTGCAGCACGTATTCCGGCCAGTTCTTCGGAATGCCCGTATCCAGCGCCTGCAGACCGGCTTTGACGCGAGCCAGTGAGCCGTGATGGTCGGAGCCCAGCTCGGTGATGGCGCGCTCATAGCCGCGCTGCCACTTGGTCCGATGGTAGGCGACATCAGGGAGGAAGTAGGTGTAGGTGCCGTCGGACTTGCGCATGACGCGGTCCTTGTCGTCACCAAAATCCGTGGAACGCAGCCAGAGGGCGCCGCCCTCTTCATAGGTGTGCCCGTGGGCGACCAACTCGCGCACGGTGTCGTCCACCTTGCCCTCGGTGTAGAGGGAGGACTCGAGGTAATAGACGTCGAAGCCGACGCCGAAGGCCTTCAGGTCCAGGTCCTGCTCATGCCGCAGCGAGGCAACCGCGAAGTGGCGCACGTCGTCGAGGTTATCGGCGTCGCCTGAGGCGGTCACGGTTTCACCGTCGGCTTCCACGGACTCGCGGGCCAGGAAGGCACGAGCGACCTCGGCGATGTAGTCGCCGCGATAGCCCGATTCCGGCCAGCCCGGCTCATCCGGCGCGATGCCCTTGGCGCGAGCCTGGGTGGACAGCGCCAGGTTGGCGATCTGGACGCCGGCGTCGTTGTAATAGAACTCCCGGGTCACCTTCCAGCCGCTGGCGTGAAGCAGCCGGCTGATGCTGTCGCCGATGGCCGCGGCGCGACCGTGACCCACATGGAGCGGACCCGTCGGGTTCGCCGAAACGAACTCCACGCCTGCCTGACGGCCGCCACCATCGTGGTTGCTGCCATAGCGGTCAGCTTCGGCGAGTGCCCGGCTGATCTCGGCATGGAACGCAGCCGGGGCCAGGAAGAAGTTGATGAAGCCCGGCCCGGCGATCTCCACCTTGCCCACGAGCGCCGAAGGCGGGAACGCCTCGGCCAGGTCTGTGGCGATGTCTCGCGGCTTACGGCCGGCAGCCTTGGCCATCATCATGGCGACGTTGGTCGCGAAATCGCCGTGTTCGCGGCTGCGCGTGCGTTCGATGACGAACGTCGGCGCCACGAAATCGGACGGCAGTTTGCCGGACTCCCGCAGAGCCCCGATGGCCTGCAGGACGAGTTGTTTGAGCTCTTGTTTCACGGGAGTCGGGACACGGATATGGAACCGGCAATCCTATCAGAAGGGGCGCCCGGGCCGGTCGCCACGGACCGTCCGGTTCATCCCCCAGCCTGTGGATAACTCTGTGGGCAACAACGGCCGAAACGAGAGCTGCAAGGGGACGACAGGAAATGTCTTCGATGCGTAACATCTAAAGTTGCGATAAATCATGGTGTTAAGTCGGTGACCTCTGCGAGGACAGCAGATGTGACGCCCAAGTGGAAAACGTGGTCAATGTGCATAAGTCAATTCCTTCAAGGCGTCATGAGCTGTTTTTCGGCACGTCACGGCGCTGTAACTGGTCGTCGTCACAATTCCTCTTGTGCCCGGTGGCTCCCCGGCCGACGGCACAAGGGTTATCGACGCCCCTCCCTCGAAAGATGGCCCCCAGACGGCGCGAGCGGCACTCGCGCCGTCTTTTTTTGCGGGGTTCAGAGCAAGCCCAGGTCGGCCATCGAGGCGGGCTCACCATGGCCGATGACCAGGTGGTCGAGCACCCGGATGTCCATCAGGCCCAGGGCCTCCACCAGTACCCGAGTGATCTCCCGGTCGGCCCGACTGGGTTCGGCCAGGCCCGAGGGGTGGTTGTGGGCAAAGATGACCGCGCTGGCGTGGTGACGGAGACAGGCCCTGACGACTTCCCGGGGATAGACGCTCGCCCCGTCGATGGTGCCGCGGAACAGTTCCTCGTAGGCCAGCACCCGGTGGCGGGTGTCGAGGAACAGGACAGCGAAGACCTCGTGGGACAGGTGACGGAGCCGGGCCCGGAAATACTCGGCGCTATCGGCGGGGCTTTCGATGCGGGGCAGGTCGGTGAGGCTTTCGCCCAGTGAGCGGCGCGCGAGTTCGAGCGCGGCGACGATGCGTGCTCGCTTGGCTGGCCCGACGCCGCTGACGCGAGGCAGGTGGTCGGGGTCGGCCAGCAACCTTCCGAGACTGCCGGCTTGACCGAGCAGGGCCCGGGCAGTGGCGACGGCGTCGCAGCCCGCCGTGCCGTTGCCGATCAACACGGCGATGAGCTCGGCATCGGACAGCGCGGCCACGCCGTGGGCCAGCAGGCGTTCGCGGGGTCGTTCGCTTTCCGGCCATTGGTGGATCGGCCGTGGCCGGTATGCCGTCGGCGTCCCGGCCGCATCGCGGACACCGGCGTGATGGGTCGTCCCCCGCTTCATCAGTTCGTGTTTCCTGTCTTGCCATCGTGCGTGACGGCCCGACGAGCAACTTAGGGTTGCGACCATCGCCTTGGCGATAGAACGATTCTGAAAAAATGGGCTTCCTGAAATCCGTTAAGCTAACTGGCCCTCCGAAGCAGCGTCGTTCCGCCATGAGCCTTCGCCAGCGTCGCATCCTGATTGGCGTAACCGGTGGCATCGCCGCTTACAAGATCTGCGAACTCGTTCGTCGCCTTCGCGATCTCGATGCCGAGGTGCGCGTCGTCATGACCGAAGGCGCGACGCATTTCGTGACGCCCACCACCTTCCAGGCGCTCTCCGGCCAGCCGGTACGCGTCAGCCTCTGGGACGAGGCGGGCGAAGCCGCGATGGGCCACATCGAACTGGCGAAGTGGGCCGAGAGGGTGCTTATCGCCCCGGCCAGCGCCGACACCATCGCACGGCTCGCCCATGGCTTCGCCGACGACCTGCTCTCGACCGTGGTGCTTGCCACGGCGGCGCCCGTGTACATCGCGCCCGCCATGAACCAGCAGATGTGGGCGAACCTGGCGGTGCAGGCGAACGTCGGCACGCTGCGTGTCCGCGGCGTGGGTATCCTCGGCCCTGCCGACGGTGACCAGGCGTGCGGGGACATCGGCTCCGGTCGCATGCTGGAGCCCCACGAGCTGCGTGACATCCTGGTTGCCTCCTTCGGTGAGCAACCCCTGCGAGGTCGGAAGGTACTGGTCAGCGCCGGCCCCACGTACGAAGACATCGACCCGGTACGATTTATCGGTAACCGCAGTTCCGGCCGGATGGGATTCGCCGTCGCCATGGC
>NZ_JBFUIT010000290.1:0-4963 GCF_056401735.1 Luteibacter sp. P4_D7_3 | reverse complement strand
TCCGTCGCCGTGTTGCCCGGCGTGCGCCTTCGTGCAAAGCGCGAGGACAGCGGGCTGGAAGACTACCTCAGCGTGGAGACCGCGCGCGCACAGTTCGACGGCATGCTCGCTACCCGCGGCAACGTGGGCGTCGGCGTGGACCAGCCGCAGGCAAACCTGCAGGTCGAGCGCATCGTGACCGAGGGCGTCGGCAGCATCACCACCAAGGGGCGGCTGCTGAGGTTCGAGCACGCGATCCATCCGCCGCTGCGCCCGGGCGACCTGGTGATTCCCACCTTGCCGGCGGGTGCGGCGGTACTCACTCCGCAGCAGGCGGTGATCGGCGGCGCCACCAGCGATCCGGCGCAGTTCCAGATGGTGCAGGCCTTCCAGCAAGACCTCCTGGTGCCGGCGCGCTTCAGCTACGTGCGCGCCACACTGGTCAGCTTCTCCGCCACTGGCACGGTGGGTGAGTTGCTCAACATCGGCATCGACGGCAGCGTGGGACTGGGTGTGCGGGCCGGCGCGCAGACCGGCGCGACCGGTGTCTCCGCGCTGACGATAACGCCGGATCGCCGTGTCGGCATCGCGCTCAACGGCGACGCCGTACCGCGCGTGACGCTGGACGTGAACGGCGATGTCATGGCCGGCGCCTTGACCTGCAGTGACGCTGTCGTAGCGAAATCGTTCGAGGGCAACGGCAGCAAACTGCGGAACCTGCCGATCCTCAGCTACTGGACCAAGCAGGACCCGTCCTCGCCGTACAGTGGGATCTACTACGACACTGGCAACGTCGGCGTACAGATGCGCGATACACCGGCGTCGCTGAGCGTGGGTACAGGCCAGAGCTTCATCGGTTCGGGACTGGTTTCCGCCATGCCGTCCGACTCGAATAGCGGGATCAAGGGCGCCGACGGCGTCGCCTACGTGACTCTCACCGGCACGCAGACCGCCTTCGTCGACGAGGTGCAGGTGGGAGATGCCATTCGCCTGGGCGAGCTTCTCAAGCAGTACCGGCAGGTCCGGACGGTGGTTTCGAACGAGCAGTTGGAACTGACCGAACAGTTTCCCAGCATTGTCCGGGCCTCCTCCTTTAAGTACCTGCCTGCCGGGAGCGCCGGACTACCGGGAGCGGCACAGCTGGTCCAGACCGCCGCACCCACGCCGCCGGATGGCAATGACGGCAGCGGCACCATCAGCAGCAGTGGCACCACGCTTACCGGCGTCAAGACGGCGTTTCTGACGGAGCTGCGCGAAGGCGACTGGATCCTGATTCCGGAGTTCCGGCCATCGACCATGGAGGGCTACCAGGACCAGTGGTTGGTCAGCAAGGTGACGGATGACCGCACGCTGGTGGTCATCGACTCGACGGGGCACGGTGTGCCCGCCAACGTATCGGCGTTCCTGGTGGCGCCGGCGCTGCTCGCCGTGATGCAAAGCAATAGTGTCGCATCCGACAAACCGCCACCGCCGGCGATGCTCGTGGCCAACAATCGGCAGGACATGTCCAAGGACAGCGAGAAGGCGCCTAACACGGTCGCCATCAACGTACCATTCTCGAAGCTCGATGCCCGTTATGCGCTGCAGGTGGATGGCAAAGTGAGCTTCCAGGGTGGCGGCAGCTTCGGCGACCTGACGGCGAAGACCGTCACTGTCACTGACTGGATCAAAATCGCCGGCGCGGGCGACGGCGGCAACGTGCTCACGGCCGGCACCGCGACGGGACCGTCGCTGCTGACGGTGACGCAGACCAACGTGGTGGTCGGCGCCGGCAAGGGCACCAGTCCGCTGGAAGTGGGCGGCGACGCGCACGCCACCGGCAACATCGTGTCCGATAAGGAGCTGCAGGGCGTCAGCGCGACGCTCAGTGGCACCGTGACGGGCAAGGCGCTGGCCGCGACATCGATGAACGTGGGCGGTGTGCAGGTCGACGACAAGGGCGGCGTCACGCTGTTCGGCGCACGCCAGCCGATCACCTTCACCAAGAACCAGGCAAGCGGCATCGCCGCGACCGATGGCTTCATCCAGGCCACGATCGGCACCTTCTCGAGCGACTTCAGCGCGAACTTCGCCGGCCTGGTCAGCTGTACCGTACAGAACGGTACCACCGTTACCGGCGTCACCTATGCCTCGGCCAACACCACCAAGGAAGTGATCAAAACCAAGAAAGGCACGAATACGTATTACCTCCCGCTGTTCGGCAACATCTRCATGCCGGTGCGCAAGGGCGAGCAATGGACGCTGGTGTACCTGGCGGAAACGATATTCAAGCCGGCAGCCGACATCGTCGCCTTCTGGATGCCGCTGGGGCCCGGCATGACGCAGGCCCCGCTGCCGGCGGCACCGACGGGACCGGATCTTGCCGAGGTGGCCAGGCAGTTCGAGGTGCTTCGCCAGCGCGCGCTAAGCGGAAGCCTGGTCCCGCCGGCCTCGTTGGAAGCCATACAGAAGGCGATCGACCAGCGCGTCGGCGATCTGGCCCGCGTGCTCGGCGACGCCACGGGCATGCCGCCCGACGAAGAAGCGCGCACTGCCTTCGTGCGACAGCTGGGCGCGTTGGCCTGCTCGGCCGCATTGCCCGTGCCGGACGGCCACCGGGTAGACCAGCCGCGCGTCGACGGGGTGATCGACACGTTTGCCACGTTGACCGGGCGCACCTTCACGGCGGCGCAGCGTACGCTGCTGGAAGAGGCCATCCGTGCACTGGAATCGGTCAACGACAGTGACGAGGCCCGGCACGATGCGAAGACGATCAGCGACAACATCCGACTGTTCCTGCGCACGCTGCAAGAGGTGACGGGGCTGACCTTCGACGCCACCCGGATGCGCCTGCTGACCCGGGCGCTTGCGCGCCTGGTCGGCAACGGCTCGCAGGAACCGGTGCAGGAGCAGTGACGCCATGTTCTATCCGGACCATGCCTTGCCTGCCACCGCGCTATTGCGCGAACACTGGCGCCTTATCCGCGACGAATGTCTCGCACTGCCATCGTCGGATTTCGTCGCATGGCCGGAGGTGGAGCTCTACAACCACGGCTGGGACATCTATGGGATGGTCGCACAGCGCCGGCGCCTGCTGGAGAACTGTGTCTTCTGCCCGCAGACCGCCGACCTGCTGCGGTCGCTGGACGGCGTGGTCAATGCGGGATTCTCGCGGCTCGCACCCGGGACGCGCATCCTGCCGCACGTCGGTTACCGGCACGCGAACGTGCGTTATCACCTGGCGCTGCAGGCCGACGGCGATTGCCATCTCCGGGTCGGCGAGGAGAGCCGGCCGTGGCGGGAAGGGCATAGCCTGCTGTTTGAAGACATGGCCACGCACGAGGCGTGGAATCACGGCAGCCAGACGCGCATCGTCCTGCTGGTGGATTTCGACCGGAC
Source organism: Luteibacter sp. P4_D7_3 (assembly GCF_056401735.1). NCBI lineage: Bacteria > Pseudomonadati > Pseudomonadota > Gammaproteobacteria > Lysobacterales > Rhodanobacteraceae > Luteibacter > Luteibacter sp. P4_D7_3. The sequence continues at coordinate 1,606 of NZ_JBFUIT010000290.1, read as the reverse complement.
CTTGCTGAGGGACGAGACATGAGCCTGCCGCCGGGACCGGCCGACGACAACGCCGTCTTCCTGGAAGGCTTGTGCCGCTACGCCGACCTGCTGATCGACCGCGCGGTGTCGCGCCGCGAAGCGGCGGCGGCGGCCGCGGCGACGGGCCACCTTGCAGTACGCCAGCGTGTGCTGCGCGAGCAGTTTTCGATGGCCATGGATGTCGAAGTCACCGCCCTGTGGGAGGCGTTGCAAGCGACGATGGAGGATCTGCTCGACAGCGACCGCTTCGTGMCTTGGGTGCATCTGGTGCAAATGTTGTCATTGGGGCCGCTGGAACAGCAGGTGATGCTGGTGGCGCTGTTGCCCGATCTCGATGACGCTTATCGCGGGATGCTGGCTGAACTGGCCGAGGGAGAGCGTGTGGCTGAGGGCTGGCTGCCGCTCTCCGCGCTGTCCTACTTGCTGGACGATCCCTCGCAGGCGCACACGGTTCTTCTTGCCGACAATGCCTCACGCCGGTGGAGCGTTCTTGAATGGGAACCCCGCTCCGACGTGTCGCGCTTGCGCGGCGGATTCCGTCTCGATGAGACGCTATCCGGCTATTTGTGCGCCCGCGCCGTGCCGCAGTTGCAACTGTACGAAACGCTGCGCGAACTGGATCCGGTGGCCTCGCTGGACGAGCTATCGCTCGAGCCGGCGGTGCGAGAGCAGGCCCAGCGTTTCGTCGAGCGTTGTGGTGGGGATGCACCCGACGACATGTCCTTCGTTCTGCAGCTGCAGGGACCCGATGGTCACGCACTGGAACAGCTGTGCTCGGCCATCTTCCTGTCGCTGCGTATGGCCTGCGCCGAACTGGACGGCGCCCAGCTCGCCGCCCACGCGGGCGATGGCCGCGCGGCAGTGCTCGAGCGCGTGCGCCTGCTGTGCCGCAATGCCATGTTGTGCAACCGCGTGCTGGTACTGACCCAGTGCCAACGCCTCAGCGGCGATGCGGCCGACGAGGAATCGAGGGCCCTGTTCGCCGCCGTGTTCGACACCTTGCTGGAAAGCCAGCGTTATGTCGTGGCGATCAATRCACCGTCACGACTGTTGTCGGAACGCGCGCATCGCTACACCGCGCATCCGGTGGTGCCGGTGCTGATCCAGCTGGCCATGCCTACCGCCGCCGGGCGCCGCCGTACCTGGCAGCAGGGCGCCACGCGCCATGGTCTGGCCTTACCGGACGAGTTGCTGGATCGCCTCGCCGGCACCTATCTGTTTACCGAAACCCAGATCGAGTCCGCACTGAAGGAACTGGAAAGCCGCCGCCTCCTCGACGGCGACGCACCGCTGAATCGACTCCTGTTGGATGTATGTCGCGACGCCAGCGTCAGCGAGCAGTTCAGCGTCGCTGAGGAAGTGAAGACGCGCTACCGTCTGGAGGACATCGTGCTGCCGGCAACCACGCGCGCCTGGTTGGAGGAGCTGCTGCAGTACGCGCGCAACCGCCACCAGGTGATCGAGCAATGGGGTTTCGACGGCCATCAGGCCAACAGTCGCAACCTGTGCGTGCTGTTCTACGGGCCGTCCGGCACCGGCAAAACGATGGCCGCCTCGGTGATCGCCAATGAACTCAACCTGGGTC
>NZ_JBFUIT010000289.1:0-4989 GCF_056401735.1 Luteibacter sp. P4_D7_3 | reverse complement strand
CAGCAAAGATACATGTCTTCGGCGAGCGAGCCGATCCACGAAGGGAAACCGCCCAGCGTGTTCCACAGAGTTCGTGGAAGCCACATGCATGCGCCGATCACCATGGCGACATCTTCCCGATCAACGAGCACGTTTGGCACCGGGTTCATGAAGGGATCGAGGAGGCAGCCGCGGTCGACGAGTTGGTCCGATGTCCAGTCTCTCTGAGGTAGCGTCAGAATGGCGGGGCGCGGCGAACGCCCGGCGTCATCCAGCAACGCTTGAAGCGCGCCGGGGAGCAGAGCAGCATCGTTGTTGAGAAGAAGGACATACTCGCCATGGCTCGCCTCGACCATGCGATTGTTGGACTCGCAGAACCCGACGTTGCGTTCACTTTGGATGACTGCGATACCCTGATAGGTGGCAAGAAGCTCCACAGAGCTATCGGTCGAAGCGTCATCGTGAACAATGATCTCGACCGAGCTATCAACTACCTGGTCAAGCACGGAGCGCAGGCAGTCATCGAGGACAACGACACCGTTGTAGTTCGCGATGCATACCGAGATGATCGGAGCGCTGGGCTGCTTGCTCATCGGGCGGCGTGCCAAGTACGTTCGAGACCGTCACGCAAATTTATATGGGGTGCCCAATCGAAGGTCTCTCTAGCCAGCGCGTTGTCCAGCACGATGCGTTGAACGTCGAAAGCGCGAGCCTCGTGGTACTCGCGAGGAACGGCCTCCCCAAGGGTTTCGCCTATGAGATCGAGGAGCGTATTCAACGAGACGGGTACATGGCTGGATGCATTGATTGAACGAAAGCCCGCTGACGCGGGTGCTAACAGGGCCTTGATAATGAGACGGACCAGGTCGTCAACGAAAAGATAGTCGCGTACGGCTGTTCCGTCTCCGCGAACGAAAATGGGTGCGCCCGTCCGCACAGCGTGGAAAGCCGTCGGGATAATGCCGAACCCGTTTCGATAAGGTTGGCCAGGGCCGTAGACATTGGATGGACGAAGAACGATTACATCGTGCTCTGCCTCATGCGACCACGCACTGAGAAAGGCTTCCGCAGCGAGTTTGCCTGCGCTGTAGTAGCTCTTCGGCTCAAGTCGCGCCTGCTCGGTCGCGTCGCGAACTTCGACGTCGCCGTAAATGGCGCCGCCCGTTGACAGGTAGACGACTCGACGGCGGCCCACACCAATGCTGGCCTGAATGAGATTCAGCAGTGGGCGAAGGTTGTTGTCGAGTTCAGCAAGCGGGCGACCCGCACTCGAACTCGGCGTGCTTGAGCCAGCAAGCCAGACGACGCCGTCGGCGGATTCGAAAAGTTTCGCAAGGACGTCACTAGTCGCCGTGGACGCGTCGATCCACGTGACGCCATCGTCGGGCGCCACTTGCCTTGGCGACAATGCGATCACCTGCTCGCCAGAGGTCACCAGTGCCCTGACCAGGTGGCTCCCGATAAAGCCGCCCGCGCCCACGACCAGCCATGTCCGAGTTATCAACTTACCGACTCCTTGGGAGGACGAGTTGCAGGAATCCATCAATGGCGGGATGGCCAAGGGCCCAGCCGATGGCCAGATGCGTAGCACCCGCGAGCGCCGCTCCGGCGCATAAAGTCCATAACGATGACGGAAGCCAGACTACGCAACCCCACGCGATGACCGAGGCTCCCAGCGTCGCCAGCGCCGTCGGAAGCAGGTCATGTAGTTGGGTAAGCGCATCGTAGCCGATGCGTCTACCCACGACGTAGGCGTTGAGGACATATGAGACGAGGCTGGTAATGACTGTCGACCATGCCATCGCAGGCAGCCCCCATGGCGCGCTCGTGATTAGAAGGGTCACCGCGATGGCCTTCTTCACTACCTCCACGCGCAGCACGAGGCGGGGGTGTCCGAGCGCGTTGAGCACCACCAGGCTGAGGACATGCGCAGGCCACGGAATCGCCCCAAGGGTCAGGATCGCAAGAAGGGGGCCGGCGGGGAGCCATCGCTCACCATAGACGAGGCGAACAACGGGGCTGGCATATATGGCGAGGATCACCATCATCGGAGCAAAGGCGAAAAGGCTCATTCGCAACGCGGTCCGGAGAAGCTTGCGCACTTCTGCGATGTCGCCGTTGACCGAAGACAGTAATGGCAGGCCCAGTCGATTCAGAAGCGCAGCGGCGAACGACGTGGGGGCCTGCTGGGTATTCTGAGCCAGCGAATAGAAGCCAAGGTCCCGTGCGCTGAAAAGTCGCCCAATAAGAACGGCTTGCAAGCGGTTGTACGCAGTGTCGATCAGTCCGGCGACGAGCATATAGCCGCCGAAGCCGGCGATGGATCGAGCGGCTTCGTTGCGGTAACGGCCTTTCGGATACCAGCCCGAAATGAGGTAGAGCATCGCCGCCCGCGAGCCGATTGAAGCGATTGCCTGAAAGACCAATGCCCAGGGGCCGAAGCCCATGGTCGCGAGGCTGATGGCTATAGCGCCCGAAATCAGCGAACTCCCCAACTCAACTCGGGCTCGTGCGTGGAAGCGGAGCTGCTGGGTGAGCAGCGCGTCGGGAACGACGGCCAGTGCATTGAGCGGAAAGACCACGGCCAGCACGACGCAAAGCCGCGCTACCTCCGGTCTCCCATAGAACTCAGCGATGGATGGCGCCCCTGCCACCAGTGCCGTGCATGCTAATAGCGAGATGGCCAGGTTAATAACGAAGGCGGACGTCTCTTCATCGTCGTTGGTGCACTGCCGCTGTATCAACGCAAGACCTGTCCCGGAATCAACGAACACGTTTCCCAGCGCCGTGAACACGAGGACCATAGCGACAATGCCGTAGGCCCCCGGGTCGATGAGATGCGCGAGCACGACGGTGACGCCGAACTGCAGCACATAACGAATTCCTATCTCGAAGGCGCTCCATCGCGTGGCATGTTTGACGGCGCCAGGTTCGCTCACGTCGTCACCTCAACGTGCCTTTGCGGGCACGCCCATGACGCGCAGCCCCTTTGCAACCGGCCCCACGACGCAGGCGCCCGCAGCGATAACGGCGTCGTCACCGATGACGAGCCGTGCGCCCGGCGTTCCGTTGACAATCGTGGCTCCGATCCCCATAAACACCCGGCGGCCCAGCGCGACGTGCCCCGCAATCCGCACCCCTGGCGACACGGTGGAAAACTCACCCACGACTGTGTCGTGCGAGATCGAAGCCCCGACGTTGACATGGACGTGTTCGCCGAGCGAGATGTCAACTGTCAGGATTGCTCCTGATGCAATGATGCAGCCTTGGCCGATCCGGACAGATTCGTGCACAAATACTGAGGGATCGTGCAGCGTGCCCGCGATCATACCCCGCTCGATGCACATGGCAGCGACGCGCTCGCGTAGCAAGGGGTCGCCCACCGCGGCGACGAACGGCCAGCCATCGCAGGCCCCGGACTCGAGCGTGTGCACGGCGATACCGCTGAGAGTGTTGCAGCGGTGATAARCTGCCTCGACCACGAAGGCGATGTTCGCCCGGGACGTCCCCATGCGCTCCGCAATCAGAGCAGCTTCGCGCGCATGGCCGCCTGCTCCGAAGATGGCGAGTCTCTCTGGCGTTCCTACTGAAGAGTGCGATGCCATCGCTCAGTTTACGCCGTGCGAGCAGGCATGCTCGATGACATCGCAAATCGCATGAATGTCTTCCCGGCCCAGCGACGGCCCGCTCGGCAACACGACATTCTGTGCGGCGATGCGCTCCGTGGCCGGCAACGGGACACGAAGGGGAATGCCCGCGTAAGGTTTCATCTGGTGGCAGCCTGGCCAGAAGTACTTGCGGGCAAGGATGTTCTCGGCGTGTAGAACGTCGATCAGGACGTCACGGGTAACCTTCGCGGGTTGATCGATCGAAGCGACGATGTAGTGAAAGTTGTTTTCTTCAGCCTCGTCGTACTCAATCATGGTTACGCCTGGCACAACCGACAGCCTTTCGCGATAGATATCGTAGCGCTCGTGGTTGGCTGTAACAAAGCTATCAAGCGCGTCGAGGTTGGTAAGGCCCATGGCTGCGCTGGCCTCGATCATCTTGCCGTTCGTGCCCGGGTGGATGACGTTGTCGTAGCCTGCGAAGCCGAAATTTCGCATCAATCGCATCCGTTCGGCGAGCGCGTCGTCGTTGGTGACGACGGCGCCACCTTCAAGCGTGTTGAAGACCTTCGTCGCGTGGAAGCTGAGGACTTCGCAGGCACCGAAACCGCCGATGCGCTTTGCGTTGTGGGTGCAACGGTAGCCGTGGGCGGCATCGAACATCAGCTTCAGCCCGAACTCGTCCGCCAGAGCGGTGAGAGGCTCGATGGCAGCCGGGCGACCCCATGTGTGCACCGCCATGATGCCTGTGGTGTGAGGCGTGATGGCGGCGCGTACGGATTCAGGTGAAAGGTTATGGGTATGCGGGTCGACATCGGCGAACACAGGCGTGAGCCCCTGCCAAGCAAGCGCATGCGCGGTGGCGATGAACGTCCAAGACGGAACGATGACTTCGCCGGTGAGCCCTAGCGCACGGATAGCGATCTCGAGCGCCACCGTGCCGTTGCAGATAGCGACGCAATGGCGAACGCCGAGATCCTCGGCGACGCGCCGTTCGAACTCCTGGACGAGCGGACCATTGTTGGTCAGCCAGTTGCGGTCGAACATGGCTTCGATGTGTGCAAGGAATGTGCTGCGGTCGCCCGTATTCGGGCGGCCAACATGAACCGGCTCGCGAAACCGCGGCGGTGCACCCAAGATGGCCAAGGGGAAGGACGTGTCTGTAATCATGAGGTCACCAGCAATTCGCTGCAGTGTGACGTGACCCGGACCGCCATTCAATGGCGGCCCGGTGTGGCTCGTGCAAGCAGCTGGCGGTAGATGTCCGCATAGCGGGCGCCTGCATCGTCCCATGTGCCAAAGGCTGCCAGGGCGTTCTCCCTTGCCTGGAGTCCCACCGACCTGTTCAAGTCGGCATCCTCCAGTGCCGCGACGGCGCTGGCGTAGCCGGCCTGATCCGAGC
>NZ_JBFUIT010000288.1:0-4997 GCF_056401735.1 Luteibacter sp. P4_D7_3 | reverse complement strand
CTGCGCGCGCGTGACGAGGCGCCCCGCGAGGCCAAGCCGCTGTCCGACGGCGCGCAGATGCTGAAGAACCGGCTGGACAAGAACGTCCGCCACCTGCGCAAGCGTCTGAGCCGCGAGGGCATCACCTGCTGGCGCGCCTACGACCAGGACCTGCCCGAATACGCAGCCGCCATCGACGTCTACGAAAACTGGCTGCACATCCAGGAATACAAGGCGCCGCTGGATGTGCCGGTGGACGTCGCGCGCATTCGCATGCGCGAGATCGTCCGCGTGGCCAGTGAAGTGCTCGAGATCCCGCGCGACCGGATCGCCGTGAAGACGCGCGAGCGGGGCAAGGGTGGCTCCAAGTACGGGCAGTTCGACCAGAAGGGCGAGTTCATCGAGGTGAACGAAGGGGGCCTGAAGTTCCTGATCAACCCCACCGATTATCTCGATACCGGCTTGTTCATCGATCACCGCCTGGTCCGCGCCAGGATCCGGGAACTTGCCGCCGGCAAGCATTTCCTCAACCTGTTCGCCTATACGGGCACGGCCAGCGTCTATGCCGCGGCCGGCGACGCGCGCGACACCACCACGGTGGACCTCTCGGGGACCTACCTCGATTGGGCCTCGCGCAACCTCGACCTGAACGGCTATAGCGGTGCCCGCCACCGGCTCGTCCAGGAAGATGCCCTGACCTTCCTCGAAAAGCGCTCCATGATGTACGGCCTGATCTATGTCGATCCGCCGACCTTCTCCAACTCGAAGAAGGCCGACGACTTTGACGTCCAGCGCGACCACGTGAAGCTGTTGCTGGCCTGCAACGAACGCCTCCTGCCCGACGGCGTGATCGTTTTCTCCAACAACTTCCGTCGTTTCCAGCTTGATCGGGAGGCTTTGGAGCCCCATTTCCAGATTGAAGACTGGAGTGCACCGAGCATCCCGTTCGACTTCGCCCGCCGCCACAACATCCATGGCTGCTGGCTGCTTCGGAAGCCGTTCGTGAACCCGTGGAAAACGTGAACGGGCCGTGGAAAAAACTTCAGTCCGGATTCAGTGGCCGGGCGCGAATCTGCGCTCAACACCCGGAGGTAATTGTCATGAAAGCTAAGTTCGCTAAGTCCGCCCTTCTTCTCGCCGCCGCGGGTCTGATGGCGTTCGCACCTGCTGCGTTCGCACGTGGGTATGGCTACGGCGGTGGCTACCATGGCGGTTACGGTGGCTACCACGGCGGCTACGGCTACCATGGCGGCGGTTACTACGGCCGCGGTCACTACGATCACGCCGGTCGCTGGATCGCCGGTGCCATCGTGGCCGGTGCGGTCGTCGGCCTCGTTGCGAATGCCTCGCAGCCGCGCACGGTCGTCTATGACGACGGCCCGGCTTACTACAGCCGTCCGGCCACCGTCGTCTACCAGGACGCCCCGGTCGTTACCCGTCGCGTGACCACCACCACCTACGTGGACGACGGTTACAGCACCACGCGCTATGTGCGTGACGACGGGTATTGATCGTCGCTGAGCAGGTAATTGGTTGAAACAAGAAGCCCGGCTTATAGCCGGGCTTCTTTTTGTGCGGGCTGGCCCGCTGCCGCGGGATCGCCGATGAATCGGCTCCTACAGAGGGGGATAGGCTCTGGCTTACGGCTTTGAGCCGCTGGTGCCGGCACCGGAGCCGCTGAGCTTCGCGTTCTTCGACATGGCCTTGTAGGTGTCCTTGTCGATCGTGCTTACCGACTGGATGTCACACGGCGGGTCGCCGTTGATACGCAGCACCTTCTCGGTGGGGGTGCCACAGATGCGAAACCCGCCAATGGCCTTGTTGCTCTCGGCGGTTTTGAAGCGGACACCCCCGCCCAGCCCTATGCGCGGGCACGCCACGTTCGTCTTGACCAGGAAGTGATCGGGCCCGGTCGCGACGACGACAGTCTGGTCGTCGATCACCTTCCAGTCGGTGATCCTGTCGGTCCGCATGCAGTCGTTGAACTCGAGGGGCTTGGTGGCGGGGGCGGCGCCGGGGGCGGGTGCCTGGTCGGCGGCGTGGGCGGCCACGGTGAGGAGCAGGGAAGCGACAAACAGGTAACGGACTTTCATGGCCGGGCACTCCTTCGTATGAATCTGCACGTTAAGCCCGTTTGTGCCCCGAAACGAGAGAAAAGGCGGCGTCGGTAGATCTGCCGTTAAGGCGGCGGTCGGGTCCGCTCACGTTCGTTGAACAGTTCCGCTGGCAAGGTTTCCGTAATGACTGACGAGTCCGTCGGCAGTGCAGGAAAACCCACTTTATGACCGTCCGACCGCTTGGCATCGACCCGAACCCGCCGGCCAGCGCGGACCTCGCCCAACGCTTCCTCAGCATCCGCCACCGTACGGCGGAACTGGCGTCGCGCCTGAAGGCCGAGGATACCGTGGTGCAGTCCATRCCGGACGCCAGTCCGACGAAGTGGCACCTCGCGCACACTACCTGGTTCTTCGAGCAGTTCATCCTGTCGCGCGATCCCGCCTACGTGTCGCCGAACCCGGAGTGGCACTTCCTGTTCAACTCGTACTACCAGTCGGTCGGGCCGATGCACGCGCGCCCGAAGCGCGGCCTGCTCACGCGGCCTGCACTGGATGAGGTTCGGGACTATCGATGTCGCGTGGACGACGCGATCGTCACGTTAATCGCGCGTGGTGACGATGCCACCTTGCCGACACTGGTCGAGTTGGGTGTTCAACACGAGCAGCAGCACCAGGAGCTCCTGCTCACCGATATCAAGCATGCGTTTGCGCAGAACCCGCTGGAGCCCGCGTTTGCGCCAGATGCGCCTCGGTCGCTGTCCGTCGCTGCGCCCGCCCTGGCCTTCGTACCGTTCGACGAAGGTATCGTCGAGATCGGGTACGGCGGGGAGGGCTTCTCGTTCGACAATGAAGGTCCGCGTCATCGGACCTACCGACAGGCCGGATCGCTGGCCAATCGTCCGGCTACCAATGCGGAGTTCATGGCCTTCGTCCTCGATGGGGGCTACCGCCAGCCCACGCTGTGGCTGGCCGACGGCTGGGCTACGGTCCAGGCAGAACAGTGGCAGCGGCCCTTGTACTGGGACGAGGCCCTGGAGACCGAATTCACCCTGCAGGGGCGCCGTGCGATCGACCCGCATGCCCCCGTGTGTCACATCAGCTATTTCGAAGCCGACGCCTTCGCGCGGTGGGCTGGCGCGCGCCTTCCCACCGAAGTCGAGTGGGAAACCATGGCGGCAGCCTTGCCCGTGCGCGGGAACCTTCAGGATAGCGGGGCGTTCCAACCCCGTGCCTGCTCGTTCGAGACCCCGCTCGGGCAGATGTATGGCGACGTTTGGGAATGGACAATGAGCCCATATGTCAGTTACCCGGGTTACCGGACATTGGCCGGAGCCCTTGGCGAATACAATGGCAAGTTCATGAACGGGCAATGGATCCTCCGCGGAGGTTCCTGCGCTACGCCCGCCGATCACGTTCGTGCGACTTACCGGAACTTCTTTCCTCCCCATGCCCGTTGGCAGTTTTCGGGGATACGACTGGGAAACGATCGATGAGCGCTCAACCGAAAGACATCCGCGTCGACGACCGCCATCCGGATGTCGAGGACACGCTGCACACCGTTCGCCGTGGGCTCGCTTTGAAGGCGAAGAAACTGCCGTCGCGACTGTTTTACGATGAACGCGGCTCCGCCCTTTTCGAGGCGATCTGCGAGCAGCCCGAGTACTACCTCACGCGTACCGAGATCGCGATCATGCGCGATCACGCGGGTGACATTGCCGACACGCTTGGGCCCGACGTGCGTCTGGTCGAGTACGGCAGTGGCAGCGGCATCAAGACGCGCATGCTTCTCGAGCATCTGGTGACACCCGTGGCCTATGTGCCCGTGGAAATCTCGCGTTCGGCGTTGATGGAAAGCGTTGCCGAGCTGGCTACGCGTTTTCCCGATGTCCCGATGCAGCCGGTGTGCGCGGACTTCACCCAGCCTCTTCGTCTTCCGGTCGCTTCACGCTCACCGCGACGCACGGCCATCTATTTTCCGGGCTCGACGATCGGCAACTTCGAGTCGAAAGAGGCGATCCGCATCCTTCGACTGATGCGCACGGAGATGAGCGACGGTGGTGGCATCATCATCGGCGTGGATCTCAAGAAGGATCCGGCGGAGATCGAAGCCGCCTACAACGATGCGGCGGGCGTCACGAACGACTTTACGCTCAACATGCTGGTTCGCCTCAATCGCGAGATCGGTACGGACTTCGACGTGAGCGCGTTCCGTCATCGTGCCCGTTACAACGTACTTGCCGGGCGCATCGAAACCGCCCTGGTGAGCACGAAGCGGCAGGACGTGCACGTCGGTCACGACACGTTTGCCTTCCGCGAAGACGAAGCCATGCACGTCGAATACAGCTGCAAGTATTCGCTCGAGGACTTCGCGCAGCTGGCAGCCAAGGCGGGGCTCAGCGTGGCGAAGGTCTGGATGGACGAGGATCACCGCTTCAGTGTGCAGTACCTCGTGCGTTCGACACCCGTGGCCTGAGTGCCGTTGCTCTTTGTAGGAGCCGATTCATCGGCGAAAACCCAGTCGCGACAACGTTTGTCGTTTCGCTTCGCAGGGGATCGCCGATGAATCGGCTCCTACCGAGCAAATGCTGGTTAGCTCGGGCGGCGGGCGCCTAGCGATACCAGCGTTTCCTGCGCCGTCCGGATGCGCTCGGCGGAGCCGGGTAGTTCCAGGATCACGCGAAGCTTGTCCTGGCCATCCATCTTGAAGATGCGTGGCTGGGTCTGGATGAGCTTGATCAGGGCGACGGGATCGATGTCCGGCTTGTCGCGGAAGGTGATGCGGCCGCCACTGGCACCGAAGTCCACCTTGCGAATACCGAGCGGCGTGGCCATGAGCTTCAGCTGGGCAACGGCGAACAGGCACTTGGTCTGGTCCGGTAGCAGACCGAAACGGTCGATCATTTCCACCTGCAACTCGCGCAAGCCTTCGTCGTTGCGCGCGCTGGCGATGCGCTTGTACAG
>NZ_JBFUIT010000287.1:0-5001 GCF_056401735.1 Luteibacter sp. P4_D7_3 | reverse complement strand
ACATCCTTTATCAAGAGGGGAAGCCGAACGGCCCCTGCACCGTGAAGGCCACGGACTCGTACGGGAATACAACGACCTTGCATGTGAAGTTCGCCGGTACGATCGGTGACGGGCGGTGGGAACTGGTTCTCTACTGAGTCACTACCCGGTGGCGATCCGACGCCGGGTCTCGCATGGAGGCGAGTATGTCGCGCGAAAGAAAGAAGCAGCTTCCTTCTTCGGGTGCGGGGGGGCAGGGCAATCCTTCGAGGACGATGCCGAAACGAGCGGAAACCGGCGGCATCCACTCGAACGCCTTCAACTTCCTCAGTGCGGTGAGCGCCGGCGTGGACCCGCGCACGGGCATGTACTCGTGTTCGGTGAGTTTGCCCGGCGTGGCGGCGAACAACCTGTGCGGCCCCACGGTGGGCCTGCGCGTGAGTTTCAATGCACTCAACCCGGTGGATTCGGGCTTCGGCGTCGGCTGGTCGCTGGCGACGACGCGCTATGACACCCGTCGTCGTCGGCTGTCGTTATCCACCGGTGAGTCCTTCATGGTGGACGAATTCATCGACGGAAACGCCACGTTCAAGGACCGCAAACTGCGCTCGTTCGATCTGTTCCAGCTCGGCGCGGAAGACTTTCTGGTCGTGCACAAGTCGGGGTTGTCGGAGCGACTGAGGGTCATCCTGGTCAGCAAGGCGAGCAAGGGCAGCGACGGGGTGGCGTTGCTACGCGAGGTGAGCTCGCCCGAAGGCCACGTCGTGGCGTTGGAGCAGACGGCGATCAACGGCATCGCGCGGCTTCATCGCGTGTCCGACGGCACGGATCGGGTGTTGCTGGAGGTGGCTTACGAGATCGATGCCACGGTGGTGACCCTGCATCCGAACACGGCACAGGCTGGTGCCTTCACCTTCACGTTCAAGAACGACTGGCTGGATACGCTTTCCGTACCGGAAGGCTATGGCGATGGCTGGGCGTTTGGCTATGAACCCACGGAGACGGGCCTGCTCTTGCTCAAGAGCACGACAGTCCCGACCGGCGGCTACGAAGAGGTGACATACAAGCTGGAGGGCCACGCCTTGCCCGGTGGACCGGAGCGGCCGCTGAGCCATATGCCGGTGGTCCTGGAGTGCAGGCGCGACCCGGGGCACGGGCAGCCGGTGATGACAACGCATTACACCTACTCGGACCGGAACTTCTTCGGTTTCGGAGTGCTACAAGACTGGCTCGACGATGAGGACAATCTGTACCGGGTGGTGATGCCGCCGGGGCGGAGTTACGAGTACAGCTCCATTGAAACGCTGTACGACGGCATCGAGACGGTGCGCACGGTCGAACGCACGTTCAATCGCTTTCATCTGATCACGTCGGAAAGAAGTACACAAAACGGGTGCGTCACCGAAACTCGCACGAAGTACGACGAGAATCCCGAGCAGTCGTTCGTTGACCAGCCTGCGTGGTGTCAGCTTCCGACCGAAGTGCAGACCTTGTACTACCTTGAGGGAAGTCCTGAGCGCGTCCGCAAGGACGTGGAAGTACGAACATACGATGCGACAGGTAATGTCCTCACGCACACCGACGTACAAGGCGCCGTGGAGCACTGTTCTTACTACCCGGCACGGGGTCTCGAAGGAGAGTGCCCCGCCGACCCGCTTGGATTCATACGCTTCCTCCGTGAAAAGAGGGTCTCGCCTGCGCCCGAGTCACAAGGTGCAGCTCGTGTGGTCCGCTGCCGTTACGAGATTTTGCCATCGCGCTTGCCTGGTGGCACACCTCATGTGGTGCCTTCGTTCGAAGAGAATTTCGAAGAGAATTCCGATGGCGCAATCGAGCCCCTGGGCGACGTAACGTATGCCTTCGTCGATGATTTCGGTCCGCATCATGGCCGGCCTTTGGGTACCATGTTCACGCTTAACGGGGTGAGCAGCGTCGCGGCTTTCGTGTACAGCCTGYCCGACGAAGAAAAGCGGGTGGTGCGGCGTGATCGCCTTGACGAACGGCCAGCCACCATGCAGCGAGACGCAAGCGATCTCGTCCATCCTACCCTCGTGACGGCGAAGACCACGAGAAGCGCCAACGACGACGAAACGATCGACTTGACGTCGTACTCGGCCCGTTCGCTTGTCAGCGGTCAACGTGTGATGGATCAAGGCAGGAACGGCGTCGTCATGCGCCATGCCCACGATCTCCTCGGTCGGACGGTCGCGAAGATCGCCGCCGCCGACAGCGACTTTGCGGCCATGGAGAAGACATCCTATGTTCTCTCGTGGGATACAAGTTATAGGCTGGACATCGACGCCAGTGAGCAAACGACACGCTCCGAGCTGGACGGCTTTGGCAGGGAGGTGCGTCGCGTCGCCGTGGACTGGGATGGCGATGGCAAGGAACATGAAGTCTGGCGAGCGACGTACGATGTGCTGGGAAGGATTCAAACGCAAACAAYGACGGATATCGGCGTTCCCCTGGCGCAGAATGGACGTATGGTGAGTGCCAAGGCCTCCTTGTCTCTTACGACGAGCTACCGTTACGACGGTTGGGGAAATATGTCGGAAGAGACCCGCCCTGACGGTGTGACTGTTCACAATCGGACGGATCCCGTCGAGCGGACTGACGAAACCTGGGAGGCGGCGCCGAGTTCGACCGGACTCGTTACCAGGACAGTCAGAAGTGTGACGGGAAAGCCGCTCTCGGTCGCGAGGATCCACGGCGACGGAGCAATCCTTAGCGCAATGGACTACGAATACGACGGCTACGATCGCTGTCTGGTTGAAACATCCTCCGGCGAAGATGTCGTTACGAGGAGCACTCGCCATCGTTACGATGCCCATGATCGTCTGATCGAATCGATCCTGCCGGATGGCGCTGTCGTCTCACGAACTTACCCTGCGTACACCACCGAGGGTCTGGTTACGAGCATCGCTGTGCGGCACGAGTCGCTTGGTGCAGATGACATCTGTCTGGGCGAGCAGGCTTTCGACGGGCTGGGGCGTCGGTACCTGTTCAGGGCTGGCCGACGAGACACGATTTACCGCTACGACAGTCCGATATCGTGCGAACCCGATCACATCGATCTGCCCTCCGGCCAGACGCTGATGTGCCACTACGAGAAACATCTGGCCGACGAGCTCATACGCCTGGTGAGTTCCGAAGAGACCGTGGTCCTGGAGAGGGATGTCGTCGGGGGTCGGGTGACACTGGCAGAGAACGATCTTGGCAGCGTTAGCACGTCTTACTTTCCATCGGGAAAAGTGAAGTCTCAAAGCACATTGCTGGCGGGAGTGAGTCGGGCTACAGACTACACGTACTCGTTGTTGGGGAAGGAAGTCGGAAGCACCGCCTCGGACGGTGGGTTCCGGGTGCTCGGTTACGATCTTTCGGGAAGACTCGCCATGCTCGACGTGGGAGAGATGAAGTTCGTCTTTGACTACGACGAATTCTCCAGGGCGAAACGTGTCCATAGCGAGACGCGCGACGGCGCACGCGCGATGGACATTCTGCTTGGGTACGATGATCTCGGGCGTGAAGTCGAACGCCATATCACGGCAAGGATCGGCAAGCGAACGATAGCGCGCAGCCTGCTTCAGTCATACACGGCTGACGACCGGTTATCCAGCAGAACATTCGGCGGCGAGGGAGAAGAACGCGACGAGCGCTATACCTACGACGTGCGTGGTCGCATGACATCATATGCCTGCGAAGGAACTCCGCCCCCCGAGAGCACCGAAGGGCTCCCCATTCGACGGCAGGACTTCTCGTTCGACGCGCTGGACAATGTTCGTCAGGCGACGACCTGGTACGCGGATCTCGACGAGCCCGAGGAAATAGCCTGGTTTGGCTACGACGCGCTTGATCCGACCCAGTTGGTCGAATGGCTTCGGCAGAAGGAAGGCTCTCCGGATCGCCGCATCCTCTTTGCGCACGATGAGTCGGGAAATCTCAGGGAGGACGAGGAGGGGCGTGAGCTCACATACGATGCGATGGGGCGTCTTTGCGCCTGGGTGCGGGGAGCGGAGAGTTGCGTTTATCACTATGACCCGATGGATCGCTTGGGTTCCATCAGTGACACCGTCGACCTACGCCACAGGTATTACGACAAGGACAAGCTCGCGTATGAGCGGAGGCAAGAGGACTCATCGGTGTTTCACGCAAGCGGCCGACGTGTACTTGCGGAGACGCGTCTCTCCAAGAAGGAGCGAACCGCCATCTTGCTGGGCGCCGATGCGCAGGGTTCTACGGTGTGTGAGTTGTCCGATGAAGTGCGTATTCCTGTGTACACACCCTACGGAAAGGTGTCGGCGAGGGCAGGAAAGAGCGACATCGCATACGCGGGTGAGGTTAAGGATCGGTCGACGGGATGGTACCTTTTAGACAGCTATAGGGCCTACAACCCCGTATTGATGTGCTTCCACAGCCCTGACTCCGCGAGCCCCTTCGGCAGGGGTGGGCTGAACGGGTATGTTTATGCGTTGAGCGATCCTGTGAATCACATCGACCCGACGGGGCAATCGGTATTCGCCTGGCTGTTAGCCGGCGTTGGTGCGGCTGTGACCATCGCCCTGACCGTTGCGTCGTGGGGAACGTTAAGCCCCGCCTTGGGGGCCGTTGGTTCGATGATCTGGGGTGGAGTCACCAGCTTGAATTCCGTGGGCGCATCAACGGTAGCCGTTGCGACGAGCGCCGGGGCTGCGGCAGCAAGCACGGCAGTGTCGAGTACGGTTGCGGCGGCGACACTCGTCCAGTGGGGGCATTCGCTTGTCGCTGTTGGGGGCGGCGTATCCGTGTTCCTCGAGTTCGGAGCCGCTTGGGCAGAAAGCGAGGGGGATGAGGAACTGGCCGGGGCACTGGGATTTTTTGGTGGTGCGCTCGGCTTCCTTGCCGATGCGGGGGCGATCAAGCCAGCAGCAAAAGCGCTCGGGAGATTCTTATATGGGAACGGTTCGAGGAGCGTCGCCAAAGTGGCTGCTGAGACGGCAGGGCAGGCAGAAGAGCTGCAAGCGTTCCGGTTGAAAGTGCTGGAGG
>NZ_JBFUIT010000286.1:0-5008 GCF_056401735.1 Luteibacter sp. P4_D7_3 | reverse complement strand
GATCCGCGAGGCGCTCCGCCAACTGATGGCATTTACGGGCGTCGCCCTCCGTACCGAGGAAGGCGGCCAGCGGCTCGAAAGCCGGCTCCCGCGCCACCGAAGGCAGGAGGCGCATCAAGCGCCAGACCAGGCGGGATTTGTCGAAAGGCGATTCGGGAGGCACGGCATCGCGACCGAGGACCGCGCGATAGGCCACCCACAGGAAGCGGCCCGGCAACTCGACGTTGACGGCAGCGGCTATGCCCAGCCCACCGTCGTCGACGGCGCGCGCCAGGGCCAGCCGGAACCACTGCGCAATGCCGTTGGACTGGACCAGAACCCATTCGTCCTCGAGCGGCTTCAGCGGGGCCCGGCGCAACCAGGCGACGAGGACATCGCGCAGCTCCTCCAGCCGGTTGCCGTGCAGCACCATGAGGCCTGGCGCGATGTCGTTCCCGTCGCTCAACCGGTGATTCCTGCATTTGTTGGGTCAGCGGCGATCATGACCGATCCGGGTCGCACCGGGCGAGACCTCAGAATGGCTTGGCGACGACGAGGTAAACGATGGCCAGCAGCACCAGCACGGGTAACTCGTTGCCGATACGCAGCGCCTTCGACGAGGGCAGTGCGCCGCCCGCCATGCTGCGCTTGAGCGCCCTTCCCGACCAGATGAAATAGGCGAGCATCACCGCGACCAGGGCCAGCTTCGCGTGCAACCAGCCACCACTGATGTGAAAGACGAACCAGAGGATCAGCCCGAGCACGAGGGCCACACCGAACATGCTGTGGCCGAACTTGTATAGCCGACGGCCCATCAGCTCGAGCCGTGCCTTCACCGCCGGCTCGTTGCCCGCTTCAACGATATTCACCAGGATGCGCGGCAGGTAGAACACCGTCGCCATCCAGGCGATGACGAACACGATGTGCAGGGATTTGATCAGTAGATAGGCCACGCACGCCACTCCGTCGGGGATTGCCGTGAGTGTAGCCCGTCGAGCGACGCGGGGCGTGCGGCCAGATGCCTCGGAGGCGACCCGCTCAGGGCGACTTGAGTTCCAGCATCTTGATGATGTTGATGGCGAAGGCCAGCATCGCGGCGACGGCGCCGCAGGTGATGATGACGCCAAAGACGCGTTCCTTCCACACGGTCAGAACATGCACATCTGCCCTGATTTCCTTTAGGGAAAGGTCGATGCCATCGAGCCGGCCTTCGATCCGGACGAAGCGTTCGTCGATCCGGACGAAGCGCTCGTCCATCCTGTCGAAACGCTCGTCGATCCGAACGAAGCGCTCGTCCATCCGGTCGAAACGCTCGTCCATCCTGTCGAACCGCTCATCCACCCGGTTAAGCCGACCGTCGATGCGCGTCAGCTGAACCTGCATGCCGATCAGGGTCGTCGCGATGGCGTCCCCCACCGCCGGGCTTGCGACGGTCCCTGGCGACTGGACCGCTCGGCGTGGACGATAAGGAGGAATACCGCTGCGTTTGCTCATTGCCTGCTCCATGAAGTCGATTCCTGCCGGATTGAAGAAACGCGGGCGGGATGACGGCCAGCGTGCAGCACGTCGACACATGGAGTCATGAGAATCCTGACCAGTTTCGGCGACGCATACAGACAGCTTGCCGACGCGCGCGAATACCCGGCATCCGCCCAGGGAGTCTCTTCAGGTAAGCACAGTCCGAGTATCGAAAATCCGACGTAGGCCCGTCCACGACCCTACGATCCCACTGAACCGATAGACTGATTTACCATTGAAGGAAGCCGACTATGGCGCTTCAGGGTACGGGGAGACAGGGATCGTGCACTCGCTTGCGCAAAGCCGCCACCTTTTCCTATTCGGGCTGTCTCTGGCGCTACTCGGCGGGGCATCCCCTGGATATGCTTCCCCGACCGAAGCAGCCTTCGAACACGCCGTAGACGCACAGCGCGCCGCCATCGCCAAAGAAAATTCGGCGACTCCGGGAACTCCGTGGGCTGGCGACTATTATTCCGGCGATGGCCTTGGCGCAAACGTATCCGTATCTCTCGCGCCCCGTTCTGGCGTTGCTGCCACATGGCAGGGATGCCTTGGTACCTACGCAGCGAACAAGGGAAGGGTGGTTCCCCAAGCGGACGGCAGTCTGCTTCTGAAATACGAGCAACCCAACGATCCGAGTGGTATCGGCTTTGCCGACCATGTCATGCCTGTCGTCTGGGGCGAACGCATGTACATGGTTTCCGAGAAGGAACTCCCGGCATTCGCCAGCGCGATAAACCTCGGTGATGAGCCGCGGGAGGGCGCATACGGCTCGTTTCTCATGCGCGACGGAGACGAACATCGCAAGGTATACGGGCTGCCTGCCCTGCCATCTGCACAGCGGTCGCTGATTCGCGAAGCGCCGCTGGACGTCGGCGTGGTCTCAGCGAGTCGGCTGCACGATAACCGTGCCGATCAGTTCGAATGCCGGTATCGGCTGGTACTGGATCACGGTGCTAACGACAGGCTGGCGGTAGGGATGGACCTTCGAGCGACCGGGGTCTATGCAGGAAATCGCATCACCCTGGAACAAACGACATCAACCCGCGCCGTTGGCACATTGAGCTTATACGGCGATGAATGCACCAAGCCAGATCAGCAGCCCTCGACCAGGACTCGTTTTACAACCGGCGCTTATCGCGAGATGGCGTCAAACGAGAAACCCTGAGTGAATACATGGACGGGTTGCGTGCCTAGCTGCTTGAGCGCAAGGCAAGAAAAAAGGAGCCGTGAGAGGCTCCCTTTATCGTTGTCTTCAAGCCACTTCTCGCTTTATGGAAAAGTGGTGGGCGGTACAAGGATCGAACTTGTGACCCCTACCATGTCAAGGTAGTGCTCTACCGCTGAGCTAACCGCCCGAAGAGCTGCGCAGTTTACCGGCGCCCGACGGGGTCCGCAAGAGGTCGCGGCAGATTTTTTTCAGTCACGGCCCGCCATGGGGCCTAGCGCAGGGCCCGCTCCCTGAGCCGGTGGATCTCGTCGCGGATCTTGCCCGCCTCCTCGAATTCGAGGTTCTGGGCGTGCTTGTACATCCGCGTTTCGAGTTTCTTGATGGCCGAGCCGGCCTGCTCCGGCGTGAGTGAGCCGTAGTCGGTCGCTTCTTCAGCCACCTTTTTCGCCTCCTTCCCGCGTTTGCCCTTGCCGCGCGAACCGAAGTCGGAACGTGCGCCCTCCATGATGTCGGCGATGCGCCGCACCACGGTCGTCGGCGTGATGCCGTGAGCCGCGTTGTACTCGATCTGTTTCTCGCGGCGACGGGCCGTCTCCTCCATCGCGATCTTCATCGAACCGGTGATCTCGTCGGCGTAGAGAATGGCCTTGCCACGCACGTTACGCGCGGCGCGGCCGATGGTCTGGATCAACGAGCGGTGCGAGCGCAGGAAGCCTTCCTTGTCGGCATCCAGGATCGCGACGAGCGAGACTTCGGGCATATCCAGACCCTCACGCAGCAGGTTGATACCCACCAGCACATCGAACTCGCCCAGGCGAAGATCGCGGATGATCTCCGTGCGCTCCACCGTATCGATGTCCGAATGAAGATAGCGCACCTTCACATCGTGCTCGGAAAGGTAGTCCGTGAGGTTCTCCGACATGCGTTTCGTCAGCGTCGTCACGAGTACGCGATCTCCCATCGCCACGCGCAGGCGAATCTCGCCAAGCAGGTCATCCACCTGGGTGCGGACGGGGCGCACTTCGACTTCCGGATCGATCAGGCCGGTGGGTCGCACAACCAGCTCCACCGGGTTGTCGTCCGCGCGCTCGAGCTCGTACTTCGCAGGTGTGGCCGACACGTAAATCGCACGCGGCGCACGGCGCTCCCATTCTTCGAAACGCAGCGGCCGGTTATCCATCGCCGAGGGCAGGCGGAAACCGAACTCCACCAGCGTCTCCTTGCGCGAGCGATCGCCTTTGTACATCGCGCCAAGCTGCGGCACGGTCACGTGCGATTCGTCCACCACCATCAAGGCATCGGGTGGCAGGTAGTCGAACAGCGTCGGCGGCGGCTCACCGGGACCACGCCGCGTCATGTGCCGCGAGTAGTTCTCGATACCCTGGCAGAAGCCAACCTCGGCCATCATCTCGAGATCGAAGCGCGTGCGTTGTTCGAGGCGCTGCGCCTCCACGAGCTTGTTGTCCCGATACAGCTGCTCGAGCCGTTCAGAGAGCTCGACCTTGATCGTCTCCATCGCATTGAGCACGCTTTGACGTGTACTGGCGTAGTGCGTCTTCGGGTACACCGTATAGCGAGGTACCTTGCGCAGGACCTCGCCGGTGAGCGGATCGAAGATGGAAAGGTTTTCCACATCACCGTCGAAGAGCTCGATGCGCAACGCCTCGGCTTCCGACTCCGCCGGGAACACATCCACGATCTCGCCGCGCACGCGGTAGGTACCGCGCCGCAACTCCATCTCATTGCGCACGTATTGCAGTTCGGTGAGCTGCTTGATCAGGGCGCGCTGCTCGATGTGCTCGCCGCGCGAGAGGATCAGACGGAGACTCATATAGTCCTCCGGATCGCCCAGGCCGTAGATAGCCGAGACCGTCGCCACGATGAGCGAGTCGCGCCGCGACAACAGGGCCTTGGTCGCGGCCAGGCGCATCTGTTCGAWGTGATCGTTGATGCTCGAATCCTTCTCGATGAAGGTGTCCGAGGCAACCACGTATGCTTCCGGCTGGTAGTAGTCGTAGTAGCTGACGAAATACTCCACCGCGTTGTTCGGGAAGAATTCCTTGAACTCGCCGTAGAGCTGCGCGGCCAGCGACTTGTTCGGCGCCAGCACGATGGTCGGCTTCTGGATCTTCTCGATCACGTTGGCGATCGTGAAGGTCTTGCCGGAACCGGTCACGCCGAGCAGGGTCTGCGCCGCCAGACCGGACTCAAAGCCCTCGGTAAGGCGACGGATGGCCTCGGGCTGGTCGCCTGAGGGCTGGACCGGAGAGACGAGCTGGACGCGAGCTGTCTGGGCTGACGATATGCTGGGTGGGAGCGCGAGTGTAGTGCGCGAGTGCC
>NZ_JBFUIT010000285.1:0-5015 GCF_056401735.1 Luteibacter sp. P4_D7_3 | reverse complement strand
GCTTGAGGCTGTTCATGCGCACGAAGCGTGCGGTCTGCACCGGGAAGGTCTGCGTGTCCACGCCGCCCTTGCCGACGACCGGACCGACGACCGTGTTCCATGCCTTTCCATCGGCGGAAACGTCGATCGTGTACTGGGCCGAAGACGCATTTTCCCAGCGCATGATCACGTGGTCGAAGCTCTTCGGCGTGCCGAAGTCCACGATCAGGTCGACCGGATCCTGCTTCTGCACGGAACCCCAACGGGTGGTGAAGTCGCCGTCGATGGCCGCACCGGGATTGAGATCCGGACGCTCCGTCGTGTAGGACGACGATGCCGTGGCACCGATGGCGATGTTCACGCCACCCTTGCCGTCACCCGGCGTACCCGGGCTGGGCGGATTTCCGCCACCGTTGTCGTTGCCACCGCCGTTGTTCGGCTGCGTGACCGGACCGGCCCACGTCGGCGGATCGTTACCGGCGCTGGAGTTGTCGACCGTCAACAACACGTTGTTGCTCGCGGTGGTGAGGCCTTGCGCACTGACGACATTGACGCGGTAGACGGTGCCATTCTGGGCGGCCGTAAGGGCCCGCGTGGCGTACTTGCCGTCGGCCGTGCTCGACACGAACGTGAGCACGTCCTGGTCGTTCGCGTCCTTGGTCACGGTGTACCAGTCGTAGCTGAGCGGACCGACACCCGTCGCCGTCACGGTGAAGGGTGCGGAACGACCCACACCAGCGGTCTGGTTGGTGGGCTGGGCGGTAATGGTCGGAGCTACCACCTTGGTGCCCTTCACGCAGAGCACGTGGCCCGGGTTGTTTTCCGCCACTTCACGGCGGATATCACCCAGATAGCTCACCTGGAAGGCAAAGGTGGAGTCGGTCGGGTCCTGTCCGTCCGTCCACGTGTTCCACGCGCCCGGGAACGCCTCGCTCGAGTAGTTCTGGCCGCTGATCGCCAGCGCTTCATCGACCGTCGGAAGGCGCATACCGTCCTTCGCGCATGTCTGGACAGCGACCGACTGCGTGAACTGCGCACCCTGATCAGCGAAGCCGCGCTGCACGCGGTCCCACTGCAGGCCACTCAGGTTATCCGTTACCAGGTTCGAACCGGTCGCGGAAGTGTAGCGATCCGTGACAGCGCAGCAACCCGCCGAGTTGTAGACCTCGAACTCATAAAGCGAGTAGCCGTAGGCCGTGGCGCGATGAATGCCCTGCATGCGCACATAGCGACCCTTCACCGGGTGGTCGAAGGTGAAATCCTCCGTGCCGCCGAGGCTGGTGTCGGTGTGGTACGCGTCCTGGAAGCCCGTGTTCGGATCGTCCGAATACTGGATCTTGTACTCGGTGGCGTGGGCGTTCTCCCACTTCAGCACGACACGGTTGAACGTGCGCGACGAACCGAGATCGACCGTGATGAAGCCGTTGTCATCACCGACTTTCGAGCCCCAGCGGGTCGTCTCATCACCGTCCACGGCCTGCCATGCGGCAGTACCCTGCACGTTCTCGACTTCCGACGAGAGCGTCGCCTTCTCACGGGCGAGGTTCGCACCCGGCGGCGCCAGGGTGAGCTTCGCGGTCGTGGTCGCCACGACCCCGGTGATATTCGTCACCGTGACCGTATACGTACCGATATCGCTCTGCTGCACAGACTGGATGGCGAGCGTGGGCAGGTCGTCGCCGACCGCCACGCCACCTACCGACCACTTGTAGTGGAACGGCGCGGTGCCGGCGACCAGGTTGGTCACGTCGAACGTCGCCGGCTGGCCCGGGTTCGCACGAACATCGGCCAGGGTGCCTGTGAAGACCGGCGGACGCGGCTGATTCACGGTCAGATGCGCGGCCTGCGACGGCACGGAGCTGCCGAAGTTGGTGACGACGACCGAGTAGTCGACGTTGCTGTCGGCGACAGTGAGCGTCGGCGTGTCGTAGCTCGGGCTGTTCGCCCCCGGAATGGCCGATGCACCCTTCATCCACTGGTAGGTGAGCGTCGGCGAACCGTCGGCCACGACCTGGAAGTGGGCCTGCTGGCCTGCATCCACGTTCTGGGCAACGGGCTGTGTGCGGACGACCACCTGGCTGAAGGCGAAGACCTTGAGCGCAGCAGGACTTGACTCCTGGTCGGGGCCCTGGCCGTGCACGACCACGGTATACGCGTTGCCGTCGTCGCCGGTCGTCGAGGCCGGCGTGACGTAGCTTGCGCTTGTCGCACCCGGAATCTCCACGCCGTTCTTCTTCCAGGTGAAGGTCAGCGGCGGTGTGCCGGAAGCGGTCACGGAGAAGTGGCCAACGTCACCTACGGTCACGTCCTGCTCGATCGGCTGGGCAATGATCGACGGCGGACCCGACGCGATCGGCGGTGCCGGCACGTTGACGATAGCGAACGTGGCGGAGCCGGCCGTGAGGCCCGGTGCGGTGGCGGTCACCGTCACCTGGCCCGGTGTGAACTTCGAGCGCAGCGCGATCTTCTGCAGACCGCCCTCGAACTGCAGTTCCGGCGAACCCGGCGAGTGGTAGCTGTGGATCGGCTCGGCAATACCGCCATTGTTGTCCGGCACTTCGCCGGCGCTGTAATCGACGTACTGCTGCGTGCCACCCTGGTACGTCACGATCGACGCGCCACTGGTCACTTCGAAGGTCACCTTCTGCGCGGCATCCGGCACGACGACGTTGTTGGCGTCAACGACCTTGGCAACGATGAAGGCGGCATCCGAACCGTTGGCCGTGACCTGGAAACGCGTGCCATCCGGCTTGACCACGTTGGGCACGACATCGAGCTCGATGTGATCGGCCTTGCCTGCGGTGGTCAGCGTATCCGCCACCRGCTGCCCGTCGGCACCCGTGCGCACGCTACCCAGTGCGTCGATGCACTGCGCGGTCGCGGTACCCGGCTGCCAGGTGACATTCCAATGGACCTGGCCCGGCAGCTTCGTGGTGGCCTGCGCCTTGTCGGAACCGACGATCTTGCCGGTGTCTTCGTCCGTGGGACCGTTCTCGACAGCGTACGAGGCGTCGTCGATCGTGTCCCAGCGGTTCGGCACCTGGTCGCTGCCCTGCGGTACGCCATTGACGAGCAGGCGGACGGCCGGGCAATTGCTGAAGGCGTTGACCTGGATGTCACCCGTGCGATTCCAGGTGTTGGCCAGCTTGACGACCGGACGCAGGTCGTAGGGCACCCAGACGGACTCGTACACGTAGTACAGCATGCGCGGGAAACGATTAGCATCGGTCATCGACGCGTTATTGCCGCGCATATTGTGACGAAAACCCTTGATCGGCTTTCCATCCGGGTGCGTCGCGATCGTCTTGTCGGGATTTAGCTGGTAGGCCCAATGAGTGGCGTCCTCCAGTCCCTCGACGGCCTCGATGACTTCACCCGGCGTATCGGACATGTACCACTGGGCCATGCCGAACGTGCCGACCTTGCGGGCCTGGGAGTAAGGCACGAGGTAGTTCAGCGCGAAGGCCAGCTCGTAGTCGTACGAATGACGCAGCGTGCCAGGACCCCAGTATTCCGCGCCCCAGGCGGGCTTGTTCGGAAACTCAGTCGAGTGCAGATAGGTTTCGCAGCCGGCCTTCGAGCAGCTGAGGATGTCGCCATTGGCGGCGTCCGGCGTGCGGTCGGCTGCGGCGCGCGGGTTGATGCTGTCCCAGGTCCGGGCCAGCGCGCGAAGCTCGACGGCAAACGGCGTCGACATCACGCCATTGTCGTGCTCCCACGCCAGGATCGACGGATGGCTGCGATCGCGGATCACGATGTCACGATGGACCTCGCGCTTGATCGTCCACATGTCGTTGCACTGCTTGGTCAGTTCCGGCTTTGCTTCGCCACCACACGGGTTGGCGAAGCCGTTCTCGCCGTCGCCACTGGGCTGCACGATGAAAACGCCCAGCGCATCCGCGGCCTCGACAAACTCGGGGCTGGACGGGGAATGACCCGGACGCCAGAGATTGCCGCCACCGGCAGCGAGCTGCTGCAGATCGCGCCACTGCTGCTCTTCAGGCACGGACGAACCTAGCGCGGGATAGTCGTAGCGGCCCGAGCCGCCCCACATATATTGCTTCGCGCCGTTGACGTACGGGAAGTCCTTATCCCAGGTGATGACACGGATGCCGAGCGTGCTCTGCTTTGCATCCACCACCACACCGTCGATGCTTACCGTATGCAGCACCTTGTACAGGTAAGGCTTGCCGTTGATGCTGTTGTTCGGATACCACAGGTGCGGGTTGCTCACCTGGATGGTTTCGTCGAACACCGGGGTTTCGTTATTCGGCACGAAGTTCGCCGGCAACGTCTTCTGCTGCTGATCGGATTTGACGACGTTGCCGTCGGCATCGACGATCTGCGTGGTCAGCGTCACCGACTTTGCCGCGTTGGTCTCATTGACGACGTTGGTCTGGACCTTGACCGTCGCCGTGGTGTGATCCGCGCTGAGACTCTGGGTGCCTACATACGTGCCCCAGGTGTTCTGGCCCGCGTAGACGTTCTCCGGGATGTGCACGAAGTTGGTCACGTGCAGTTTTACCGGACGGAACAGGCCGGCTTCGGCCTGGCCGAAGCGGAACGAGCCGGAGAAGCCGGGATCCTCGAAGAAGCCCCCACCACTGCGACTGACCTTAACAGCCAGCACGTCGGTGCCGTCGAACTTGAGGAAGGGCGTCAGATCCACGATGTGCGGCAGGAAGCCGATCACGTGGGTCGCGTTCTCATCCGCCTGGCCCGGCTGGTTGAGCACGCCGGTACCGGGAACGAAATGACCGTTGATGTAGACGCGGTCACCCGTGTGGGCGCCTTCGAACTCGACCATGACTTTCTTGCCGGCGAACTTMGCCGAGTCGTCGAGCTTGACGCGATACCAACTGGTCTCGCCATCCAGGCTGCCCTGGCCGCCGCCAGACTCCTGATTGATGAAAGTGGTGAAATCGTTGGCAGCGTGCGGAATACCAACGGTCAGCCATGCGCTGTCGTTGAAGGTCGGGATCGCACCGTCGTCGCCATTCGGCAGCGGTGCGTAGACGACCGGGTCATTCGGGTTC
>NZ_JBFUIT010000284.1:0-5063 GCF_056401735.1 Luteibacter sp. P4_D7_3 | reverse complement strand
GAGCACGGCAATCACAGTACGGGCCGGCACATAGTTGGGGTCGAACTTGATGGCCTGCTGCAGTTTCTCCATGGCGCCACTGAGGTCGCCTCGCTGCATGTAACGCTGTCCGAGCTCGGTATGAACCTCGGCCCCCTTGGCCTTCTCGTCGGCGGCTGTCGTAGGCTTCAGCCCCGATTCCCCACCCATACAGCCCGCGCACGCAAACGCGAGCGCAGCCACCATCCCCCAACGCTCAAGCCGCATTCACCACTCCCTCTTCGAGTTTCTTGCGGAATTCCGCCTGACGACGGGTGCGATCCACGACCTGTCCCTTCAGCTGGCCACATGCGGCATCGATGTCGTCACCGCGCGTGCGGCGCAGCATGGTCAGAACGCCGGCATTGAGCAACTGGGTCTGGAAGTTGCGGATCTCGTCCGGCCCCGAGCGCTCGAATCGCGTCCCCGGGAACGGGTTGAACGGGATCAGGTTGACCTTGTTTACGCCCGGCAGGCGGCGCATGAACTTGATCAGCTGACGCGCATGCTCGGGCTTGTCGTTCACGCCCTTCATGAGCGTGTATTCGAAGGTGATCGTCGTACGCGGCGCGCGGTTGATGTAGCGCTCGCACGCCGCCGCCAGCTCGGCGAGCGGGTAACGCTTGTTGAGCGGGACGAGTTCGGTACGCAGCTCGTCGTTGGCCGCGTGCAGCGACACCGCAAGCGACACGTCGCTCTCGACCGACAGCTTGTCGATCATCGGCACGAGGCCGGCCGTGGACAGCGTGACGCGCTTGCCGGCCAGGCCGAAGCCGAGGTCGTCACGCATCAGGCTCATGGCCTTCACCACGTTGTCGAAGTTCAGCAGCGGCTCGCCCATGCCCATCATCACCACATTGGTGATACGGCGCTGCTGGTGCGGCACGTTGCCGAGGTGTTTGGCCGCGACCCAGACCTGGCCGATGATCTCGGCGGTGGACAGGTTGCGGGAAAAACCCTGGGTTGCCGTGGAGCAGAACTGGCAGTTCAGGGCGCAACCGACCTGCGACGACACGCAAAGCGTGCCGCGGGTCGGCTCCGGGATATAGACGGTTTCGATGGCGTTACCGCCATCCATGCCGAGCAGCCACTTCTGCGTGCCGTCGACCGCGGTCTTTTCGAACGCGGTCTTCGGCGGGCCGACGTAGCAGCTGGCACTGAGCTTTTCGCGTAACGCCTTGCCGACATCGGTCATGTTCTCGAAATCGCTTTCGAGACGGTGGTAGATCCACTTCATGACCTGCTCGGCACGATACGGCTTCTCGCCGAGCTCCGCGAAGAAATCGCGCAGCCCCTTGCGATCGAAATCGAGCAGGTTGACCTTGTCAGCAGGGGTGTTCACGGCAATTCTCAGTGCGAAACGACGTCCGAGTCGTTGAAGAAGTACTTGATCTCGATGGCGGCGTTTTCGAGCGAATCGGAGCCATGCACGGCATTGGCGTCGATCGAGTCGGCGAAGTCGGCACGGATCGTGCCCTTCTCGGCGTCCTTCGGATTGGTGGCACCCATGAGGTCGCGGTTCTTGAGAACGGCGCCTTCGCCTTCGAGGGCTTGGATCATCACCGGACCGGAGATCATGAAGGCGACGAGGTCGTTGAAGAAACCGCGTTCCTTATGAACGGCATAGAAGCCCTCGGCCTCTTCCTTGGTCAGCTGCTTCATCTTGGCGGCGACGATCTTGAGACCGGCCTTCTCGAAGCGGGAGAGGATTTCGCCGATGACGTTCTTCTTGACGGCGTCGGGCTTGATGATCGAAAGGGTGCGCTCCAGCGCCATACGGATGCTCCGGGAAATGAGAAAAGACAAATAAGGTTGCCAGCGCCTCTGGGGACGCCTGGTGAAAGTCTGGGGCCAAAGCCGTCACGAATGACGGACTTAGCTCACGAAATCTTGACAGATTCTAGCTCAATCGCAAGCCGTTTGCAGGGATGTGCGGTTGCAGATTGACCCGCCCAAGGGCCCGGGCGTATTCTCAAACGATCGTTTGATTCAAACCACCCGCCTCCGGAGTCGCCGACATGACGAGCGCACCCTACGCGTCCCGCGAACGCAGCACCAAGGAGCGGATCCTGGGCGCCGCCGAGGCCCTGTTTGCCACCCACGGCTTCGCCGGGGCCTCGCTCCGCCAGGTCACGGCGGCGGCCCGGGTCAATCTGGCGGCGGTGAATTATCACTTCGGCTCGAAGGACAAGCTCATCGAGGAGGTGTTCCGCCGCCGACTGGATGAGCTGAACACCCGGCGCCTGGCCGCCCTGGCCAAGGTCGCGGGCCAGGAAGACACCTCCCTGGAGGACGTTCTTGACGCCTATATCCGCCCGGCGCTGGACCTATCCCGGAACGATGGCGGCGCGGCGGCCTTTGTCAGGGTCCTGGCCCGAGCCTACGCCGAGCACAACGAGACCCTGCGCAAGTTCCTGTCCGAGAACTACGGCCATGTACTGCGCCAGTTCGCCGGTGAATTCGCCCGGCTGCTGCCTGGCCTGGCGAAGGACGAAATCTACTGGCGCCTGGACATCGTCACCGGCGCGCTGACGTACGCGATGGCCGACTTCGGCATCATCCAGCGCAAGAGTGACGTCGACGAGCGCGACCACCGCGAAACCGCCGCCGAGCACCTGATCCGCTTCGCCGCAGCCGGCCTGCGCAATCCTTCCGTTTCGACCTCCACGGCCACTCGCTGACCGCGGACGATCCTTTGCACCCCCGGAGATCACCATGACTGCAACACCGTTACGCATTCGCAAGGCCGCAGTACTCGGCGCCGGCGTCATGGGCGCGCAGATTGCCGCGCACCTGACGAACGCCAACGTGGAAACCGTGCTTTTCGACCTTCCCTCGAAGGAAGGCCCGAAGAGCGGCATCGCCCTCAAGGCGATCGCCAACCTCGCCAAGCTCTCACCGGCGCCGCTGGCCGAGAAAGGCCTGGCCGCCGCGATCATCCCGGCCAACTATGAGGACGACCTCGCCCTGCTGGCCGACGTCGACCTGGTGATCGAAGCGATCGCCGAGCGCATGGACTGGAAGCTCGACCTTTACCAGAAGATCGCGCCGCACGTGTCCGCGACCGCCGTGTTGGCGAGCAACACCTCGGGCCTGTCGATCAACGGCCTGGCAGAGGCATTGCCGGAAGAGATGCGCCACCGTTTCACCGGCGTGCACTTCTTCAATCCGCCGCGTTACATGCACCTGGTCGAGCTGATCCCTACCCGCCTGACCGAAAAGGGCGTGCTCGAAGGCCTCGAAGCCTTCCTGACGACCACCCTGGGCAAGGGCGTGGTCTACGCCAAGGACACCCCGAACTTCATCGGTAACCGCATCGGTGTGTTCTCGATGCTCTCCACCATGCACCACACCGAGCAGTTCGGCCTGGGCTTCGACACCGCCGACGCACTGACCGGTCCGGCCATCGGCCGCCCGAAGAGCGCCACGTATCGCACGGCCGACGTCGTCGGCCTGGACACGCTTGCCCATGTGATCAAGACGATGGGCGACACCCTGCCCGACGACCCGTGGCACAAGTACTTCCAGCCGCCGGTGTGGCTGAAGGGCCTGATCGACAAGGGCGCGCTGGGCCAGAAGGCCGGTGCGGGTTTCTACCGCAMGGCCGGCAAGGACATCGTGGTGCTCGACCTGCAGAAGCAGGATTACCGCGTTTCCGAGCAGAAAGCGTCGGACGACGTGTCCGCCATTCTCGCCATCAAGGATCCCGCCGAGAAGTTCGCGAAGCTCCGCGCGTCGTCGGACCCGCAGGCACAGTTCCTCTGGGCCGTGTTCCGCGACCTGTTCCATTACACCGCCTACCATCTGGCCGATATTGCCGAGACGGCGCGTGACGTCGACTTTGCCATCCGTTGGGGCTACGGCTGGAAGCTCGGTCCCTTCGAGATCTGGCAGTCCGCCGGCTGGCAGCAGATCGCTGGCTGGATCGCCGAAGACATCGCCGCCGGCAAGACCATGAGCAGCGCACCCCTGCCCGCCTGGGTCACCGACGGCCGCACGGGCGTGCACGGCAAAGCGGGTTCGTACTCGGCCAGCGCCAACGCCGAGAAGCCGCGTTCGACGCATCCGGTGTACAAGCGCCAGGCGTTCCCGGATCCGATCCTGGGCGAGAAATTCGACCAGGGCACCACGGTCTGGGAGAACGACGGCGTACGCCTGTGGACCAGCGGCGACGACATCGGCGTGATCTCGTTCAAGACCAAGATGCACACGGTGAACGACCACGTGCTCGACGGCATTCAGCATGCGATCGGCCTTGCCGAGCAGCAGTTCCGCGGTGTCGTGCTGTGGCAGCCGTCCGAGCCGTTCTCGGCCGGTGCGGACCTCAAGGGCGCGCTGGGTCTGCTCAAGGCCGGCAAGCTCGCCGAGTTCGAAGCGATGGTGGCGAACTTCCAGGCCACCAGCATGCGCATCAAGTACTCGCTGGTGCCGGTGGTCTCCGCAGTTCGAGGCCTTGCCCTCGGTGGCGGCTGCGAGTTCCAGATGCATTCGGCGCGCACCGTCGCGGCACTGGAGAGCTACATCGGTCTGGTCGAGGCCGGCGTGGGCCTGCTGCCCGCCGGTGGCGGCCTGAAGGAGTTCGCCGTGCGTGCGTGGCAGGCGAACCCGGAAGACCCGTTCGAATACCTGAAGAAGATCTTCGAGACGGTCGCCATGGCGAAGGTGTCGACCAGTGCGATCGAGGCCAAGTCGTTGGGCTTGCTGCGCAAGGACGACATCATCGTCTTCAACACCTATGAAGTACTGCATGTCGCCAAGGCCCAGGCGATCGCCCTGGCCGAGTCCGGCTACCGTCCGCCGATGCCGGCGCGCGCGATCACGGCTGCCGGCGACACGTCCACGGCGACCTTCAAGGCCTCGCTGGCGAACATGGCCGAGGGCTACTTCGCCTCGCCGCACGACATCGACATCGCCAGCCGCATCGCCGACACCCTCTCGGGCGGTCGGATCGAACGCGGTTCGCCGGTGGACGAAACCTGGCTGCTCGCCCTCGAGCGTCGTCACTTCGTCGAACTGGCGCAGACCGAAAAGACCCAGGCCCGTAT
>NZ_JBFUIT010000283.1:0-5066 GCF_056401735.1 Luteibacter sp. P4_D7_3 | reverse complement strand
GTGCGACACAACTCCATTGAGCCTCGTTCTCAAGTAAGGATCGGGCCCTGCCGGGCGCTCTCTGGCGCCCGGGGATTTCTTGCGGCGAGATAGGCTGACAAGAGGGGAATGTCATGGATGCGTTGCGCGGGGACGGAGCGCGGGTTTGACGCCGCCGCCATCAATGCGGACCTAACGCATCCACCGGCGCGGCGCTCTTCTCCCAAGACAAGCGGGCATGCGCCTCAGCAGCGCAATGCGCCCCCATCTGCGTCAACGCCGCGATGGCATCAAGCGACAGCGCCATGCGCCGACAATCGATGGTGTCCGACTCGTGCACGAATTCAGCGAGCAGTTCCGTGAGTCCACGCGCGTACTGCAGTAGCTCGGCTGCGTTGTTGAGAAGTTCGTTCGCCGTGGCGTCCGGGTCGGCGTAATAACGGGCGCGGCCGACCACCCCGTGACCGTAGCAAAACAACATTGGGTTGTCTGTAGGTGCGAGTGTGCAACGTAGACGATCGGGTCACTGCGCCAGACGACCCGCAATCGTGTTCCGGCGATTGTTTGCGCGTGATTGCGAAAGTCCTCAGCATCAAGGATCGCATCTCTCCTTCGATGCATTGTGAGCATTGCCTGATAGACGAGCCAACAATCACCAGCGTAAGCTTTTCGGCACAAGCGCACTGTTCGATTTCTGCACGCGCGCGTACGGGTCTCGCGCAACATTTGGTTGGAAGGAGTGGCTACACATGCATACCGGCGGAACTGTGAATAACCGGCCTCCGAGTTTCTCGGACGACGTATTGCGCGACGATCTTCTGATGCAGCAAGGACAGGGAGTCGTCGGCATGCTTGTCCAGATCACAAGCTCGCAGGCCCGTCTTGAGCAACGCATCGCCGGCGTGAGCACTGACATCACTGATCTCAAAGCCACTGTCGCGAATGTGAGTGTCGACGTGAAAGATCTCATGCAATGGAAAAACAGGCTGTGGGGCATGGTGATCGTCCTTGGCGGAATCGCCGCCGGGACCGGAGGGATCTGGACCCTTGTCGATAAGCACATCGTGTGGACTTCCGGAGTGCCGGCTAACGTGACGCCTACCGCACCCGCGGCTCAAAATAGAGTCAACGCAGGAGCTCAATGAGAGACGAGTGCGACTACCTGTAGGAAGTCCCGAGGGCTTGTCCGAAATCGACGCTACCGACCGTCTCGGTCACCCGGAGGCGGCGCACACGGTGATAACTCGTCTCACCGTGTGGGAGCAGGGTACCGGCGCTACGTTACCCACGAAGAAATCCACGCTGAACAGCATTTTCTTGCGGCTCGCAAACTCTCGACGGACGCATGACACTAAGCGTCTTCCTGAGCTCCGAGAACGTCATGCATAAGCCGATTCTCACGTTAGTCCTGTTGGCCCTCACGTCCGTCGCGGCAAGCGCTGAAGACACCCCGAAGGACATCCAGGCGTTGATCGCCCGCGGTGACTACTCCGGTGCGGAAACCGCGCTGCGCCAGACGATTTCCGAGCATCCGACGAGCGCCAAGGCTCACTACATCCTCGCCGAAGTCCTTGCCCATGAAGGCAATATCGGAGAAGCGAAGACCGAGGCGACCAAGGCGGCGACCCTGGACCCGGCGACCAAGTTCACGGACCCGGCCAAGTTCCAGCACTTCCAGCACGAGCTGGATGCCGCGCTCGCGCCGCCTTCCGCCCGGCCCGCGGCGGTGGCTCCCGCGCGTTTCACTGAGCCCCAGCCGGCTGCCCGTACCGAAGCTGGTGGCCAGTCGCACATGACGGGCTGGCTGATCGGGGGTGTGATCCTCGTCCTCATTATTTTCTTCCTGATGCGCCGCCGGCAGAATCCGAACAACCAGTTCGGCAACGGCTATTCGCCGGCGCCGCCCATGAACGGTGGTCAGCCTTATGGCGGGAATCCCGGCTATGGCAATCCGGGCTATGCGCCGCCGCCGTCTTCGGGCGTAGGCACGGCCGTCGCGGCCGGCCTGGGTGGCCTGGCCGCCGGTGCGCTTCTCGATGAGGCACTGCGTTCCCATCGCGATGGTGACGAAACGCGCAACGCAGGCGCGAGCGGCTTCGGCAATCTGGGCCCGGATTCGTCGTCGCAGCCGGATCCTTCTGCGCAGGCGTACGACGATCTCCGCGACGACCCGATCGATCTGGGCAACAACGACAGCTCGTGGGACGACAGCTCGTCCGGCGGCGGTGGTGACGACGACAACCAGTGGTGAGATGTCTCGGCCGGTGATTCTCGCTGAAAGGCTAGAATCACCGTTCTTCTGAGCATGCCGGTTCCGTTTGACTTCCTTCCTTCTCGTCCTTGCCGTCGGTCTTGTCGCGGGTTGCCTCAGCGGCGTCATCGGAACCGGCTCCTCGTTGATGCTGCTTCCCGTACTGACGTATCAGTTTGGGCCGAAGCACGCCGTACCGGTCATGGCCGTCGCGGCGGTGATCGCCAACCTTTCGCGCGTTATTGCCTGGTGGAAGGAGATCGACTGGAAGGCCGTGCTGGCCTACGCCGCTCCGGGGGTTCCTGCTGCCGCGCTTGGCGCGCGTACGTTGCTTGCCTTGCCGCCGCGATGGATCGACGCAGGGCTTGGGTTCTTCTTCCTGTCGATGCTGGCCCTCCGCCGGCTTCGCCCTTCGTCCCGGCCGATGCCGCTTTGGGGGCTCTCCCTTTGTGGGGCGGCTATCGGCTTCCTGACGGGGCTCGTCCTGTCGACAGGGCCGCTGAGCGTTCCCGTGTTCACGTCCTACGGTCTGGTGGGCGGGCCGTTCCTCGGCACGGAAGCCACGACGGCCCTTGCGCTGTACCTCAGCAAGGTCACCACGTTCCGGGAAGCCGGTGCGCTGTCCGGGGAGATCGTCGTCCAGGGGCTCATCGTGGGTGCTTCACTGATGATCGGCACGTTTATCGGTAAGGGCATCCTCAGCCGGATTCCAGGCCATCGGTATGCTCACCTTATCGATACGCTGGTTCTTTGTTCCGGCGTTTCGCTATTGTGGGCTGCACTGTCCAACCACGCCTGATCAGGCTGCTTGGTTGCATCGATCCCACGGGGAGCGCCATGTACTGGATCATCACCAAATACCTGATTACTGCCGCCGTGGTGGTCGCCGTTTCCGAAGTGGCGAAGCGTAGCGACCGTCTTGGCGCGCTCCTGGCTTCCTTGCCGCTGGTCACGCTACTCGCGCTCACGTGGCTCTATGTCGAGAAGCAGCCCGCCGAGAAGATTGCCAACCACGCCTGGTACACCTTCTGGTACGTGGTGCCGACATTACCCATGTTCCTGGCGTTTCCCGCTTTGCTCGCACGGTTCGGATTCTGGCCCGCACTGGGTCTCAGTGCGGTTATCACGATCGTGTGCTTCGCGGTCTTTGCCGCATGCGTCAAGCCGTTCGGGATTCGGCTTCTCTGACGTAACGCGCGCCCTCAGGGATGAACGCGCCGCCAGACCACCTCACCATGCGCGCCTTCCGCCGCACCGCTCGAAGGCTTTGCCACCGTGTACGTGAGTTCGTCACCCTTGATGACGAAGCTGCTGTCGCCTCCCTTGCCATCCCAGTTCGGAAACGATGCCTGCGCGATGTGGCTGTGCATGGTCATACCATCGACGCTGACCGTGCCGTAGTGTGCGTTGAAGTCCAAGGAGGCGGCGCGATATTCCTCGGGCGTGCCTTTGGACTTGTCGTTGACCGCGAATGGCATGCGGTTTGCCCGCACGATGTCCATCATGTAGTTGCCCCGGGCATCGATGAGCCACAGGCCTTCGGGATTCGGTCCGTAGAGCTCGGCGCGATGGCCGTCCGGGTAGACGTTGTCGCAACGGACCAGCTTCCAGGCACCCTCGAGGACCCCGGGGCCGGACGATGCGGCGTCAGCGGCGAGGGCCCCGAGCGGTGCGGTGACGAAAGCCAGGGCGGAGGCGAGGGCGAACAGGGAAGGGCGCTTCATGGCAGGAAAGCCTTGGGTTGAGGGTGGGTGGGGTCATCCTCGCCGCCGGCCTCGCATTTGATAATTGGCCTGGTTCTTCATTGACCTTCAATTCTTATTTGAAGATGATCGAGGCCATGAATCGCCTGAGCGACATGCAGCTGCTCGTCGACGCCGCCGATCTGGGTAGCCTGTCGGCGGCTGGGCGCCGCGCGGGTCTGTCTCCGRCCGCCGCCAGCGCGTGTGTCCAGCGGATCGAGGCGGCGGTGGGTGCCCGGTTGTTTGAGCGAACGACGCGCCAACTTCGCCTTACGGATGAAGGTCGCACGTACCTGGGCTACTGCCGCATCGCCATCGACGCGATGAAAGAAGGCGAGCGTGCCGTGCGCAGCGGCACGGATACCGTGAGTGGCACGCTGCGAATTTCGGCCCCCTCGGATCTCGGTCGCAATCTGCTGGTCGACATCCTCGATGGGTTCATGGCGATCCATCCAGGCGTGCGCATCGTTCTTTCGTTGGCCGATTCGATCTCGCGCTTCGTGCCTGATGACGTGGATGTCGCGATTCGCGTCGGTCCGCTCGAGGACAGTGCACTGGTTGCGCGGCACCTGGTCGATAGTCGTCGCGTGGTCTGTGCCTCGCCACAGTGCATCGCGACCCACGGCATGCCGACACGGCCGGAGGATCTTGTCGAACTTCCCACTCTCGTGCTGACGACGAACGCTGGCCCGCGCGACGAGTGGCGCCTGGGTAACGCGACGATACGAGTGCGTCGCTATCACGAGTGCACCGATAGCGAGGTCATCCGCAAGTGGGCCATTCGCGGTCATGGGTTCGCGTACCGGCAGCAATGGGCGGTCGCCGACGACGTTCGCGAAGGGCGCCTGGTGCTGGTGAACGCGCCGGAATGGTCCGCGCCGTCACCGATCCACGCGATGTATCACGCGAATACGTTCCAGCCACCGCGCGTTCGCCGGTTCATCGATTTTCTACAAGCAGCGATGGTGGAGAGACTCTCGTCGACCGGTCTGCCGCATGCTCGTTGACGACGAGCGGGACCGAAGGAAGAATCAGCGCGCCCACAGGGGGCGCTTCTAAAGGGAGCACGGATGAAGAACTTGATCGCGGTACTC
>NZ_JBFUIT010000282.1:0-5092 GCF_056401735.1 Luteibacter sp. P4_D7_3 | reverse complement strand
TTCGCCTTTCCAGTACTACCCGTCCACGGCCAACCCGACGCACGCACGGCCGTCGTCGATCGCCGCCATCGGTAAGACGGATGTGGCTAACCATCAGTACGACATCCAGGACTTCTACGACGCCCTCGATACCGACAACCTGCCTGCGGTGAGCTTCCTCAAGGCGCCGGCTTACCAGGACGGTCACGCCGGCTATTCCGATCCGCTGGACGAACAGGCCTTCGTCGTCCACGTGATCAACACGCTGCAGCAGAGCAGCGAGTGGAAGGACACGGCCGTCGTCATCGCCTATGACGATTCCGATGGCTGGTACGACCACCAGGAACCGCCGCACACCAACGCCTCGGCCGGCACCACCGACGCGCTCGACGGCGCCGGCGTGTGTAAGGGACGCGTCACGCTACCGGGCCTGGATGGCAAGACACCGGCACAGGGTCGCTGCGGCTTCGGTCCGCGCCTGCCGCTGCTGGTGGTGTCGCCGTGGGCACGCGAGAACATGGTCGATCACAGCGTGACGGACCAGAGCTCGATCACCCGCTTCATCGAAGACAACTGGCTCGACAGCAAGCGTCTGGGTGGCGGTTCCACCGATGCAACGGCCGGTCGTATCGACAGCATGTTCGACTTCTTCTTCCCGCGCCTGTTCGACCGCAAGCTGATCCTCGACGAGTCGACCGGTCAGCCGAAGCGTGCGCAGTGGCCGTTCGGGAACGGTGGGCATGGTTGATCGCCGTCGCTTCCTGAAGACGGCGGGGTGGATGGCCGCGGCGGGTTGGATCCCGTCGCGGCTCCTCGCACATGACATGCACGGCATGCAGGCCGCGCCGGTGGGCAAGGTCGGCAACGACCTGTGCATGCACCCCATGGGTGATACGACGCACATGCCGGGCCTGGTCGATCCGGGCAAGCTGGCAGCGTTCGTCGATCCGCTGCCGATTCCCCCCACGCTGCGGCCCGTTGCCGGCAAGACGCTCGATGTGCGCATGGCGCAGACCGCGCAGAAGCTGCATCGCGATCTGCCACCGACTGACCTGTGGACGTATGGCGGGCACTATCCCGGCCCGACGATCGAGGCGCGTACCGGCGAGGCCTTCGACGTGCGCTGGGCGAATGCGCTGCCGACGAAGCACTTCCTTCCCGTCGACCACGCCATCTGCGGTGCCGAAGCCGACCAGCCCGAGGTGCGCGCCATCGTCCATCTGCACGGCGCCAAGGTGCCGCATAAGGACGACGGCTATCCCGAAGACTGGTACGTACCCGGCAAATCGCGCCAACACCATTACCCGAACGCCCAGGACGCGGCGACGCTGTGGTACCACGACCATGCGATGGGCATTAACCGGCTGAACATGTATGCCGGGCTGATGGGACTCYACCTTCTGCGCGACGAACACGAGTTGTCGCTTGGTCTTCCTTCCGGCGAGCAGGAGCTGCCGCTGGTGCTGGCCGACAGACTGCTACGCACGGACGGCCGTCTCTACTATCCGGACTCGGGTGACGCCCATGCGCCGTGGGTACCCGAAGTATTCGGCAACCTGACCCTGGTCAATGGGGCCATCCTGCCCCGTGCCGATGTGCAGCCAAGACGCTACCGACTGCGCGTGCTCAATGCGGCGAACGGCCGCTTCTACCATCTGCGATTCAAGGATGGCCGGCCATTCCACGCTATCGGTTCCGACCAGGGCCTGCTGGCCGCCCCAGCAAAGGTGACCTCCCTTTTTCTTGCGCCGGGTGAACGTGCCGACCTCGTCGTCGACTTCGCCGCGTTGCGCGGTGGCACGGTGGAATTGATGAACGATGCGCTGCCGCTGATGCGTTTCGCGGTGGGGCAGGGTGCCGTTCGCGACGACAGCCGGCTGCCGGATATCTTGCGCGATCTGCCCCGGGTCACGGAAGCCAGTGCGTCGAAATCACGCGAGCTCACGCTTGACGAATACAGCGACTGCGTCGCCACGCCCATGCTCATGTTGCTCAACGGCAAGCGCTGGCACGATCCGGTCACGGAGACGGTGAAGCTCGGCAGTACCGAGATGTGGAACCTGGTAAACCTCACCGAGGATACGCATCCGATCCATCTGCATCTGGTGCGCTTTCAGATCCTCGACCGGCGCCCGTACGACGTGGACGAGTACATGGAGAAAAAGACCCTTCGCTATGTCGGGCCGGCGCAGGAACCGCCGCCGCACGAACGCGGCTGGAAGGATGTGGTGCAGGCGTACCCGGGCATGGTGACCCGCATCGTCGCGACATTCGACGGTTATGCCGGCCGCTACGCGTGGCATTGCCATCTCGCCGAGCACGAGGCGAACGAGATGATGCGACCATTCGAGGTGGTCGCGTAATCCCGCTCTTGTAGGAGCCGATTCATCGGCGATCCCGCGGCAGCGGGCAAGGCTGCCGCGAGCGCCCAATCGCCGCTGAAGCGGCTCCTACAACTGCCTTAGAGCGTCGGCATCCAGGCGAACCACGGGATAAACACCCACCTTCTGCACCGTGTACCACGGGCTGCGTTCGTAGAAGAACGTGAGGCGCGCACGCGGGCTGGCAGCGAAGGCGGCGTCGTTCTTCAGCTTCGCCTCGAACTCCGTCTTCAGCGCCGGGTTCGCCGCCATCATCCTCCGTGCCAGTGCCTCGAGCACGCGCGGTTCGCCGTATTCCTTCTGCTCGAACACGGCATTGAAGTAGCCCCAGCGGAGCAGGGAATCCGGT
Source organism: Luteibacter sp. P4_D7_3 (assembly GCF_056401735.1). NCBI lineage: Bacteria > Pseudomonadati > Pseudomonadota > Gammaproteobacteria > Lysobacterales > Rhodanobacteraceae > Luteibacter > Luteibacter sp. P4_D7_3. The sequence continues at coordinate 2,383 of NZ_JBFUIT010000282.1, read as the reverse complement.
GCGCGGGCATCGAGCAGGTTCAGGGCGAGCACGGCATCGGCATTGTCCGCGCGCACGATGATGGTGCCGGCCGGGAGATCGACATCGACCCGCGACGAAGCGATGTGTGCATCCTTCAGCATGTGATGGCTTTCGAAAGGTTTGTCCGCCCACTTCGGGTCGGTCAGCTCGTCGCGCTCCGCGCGCACGCGCACGGCGGTGGTCGTCCGCGTGTACGGAATGCCATGCGCGTCGAGGCGATCGATCACGTCCGTCCATTGCGGCGGAATCGCCCACGCGGCGGGGATCGACGCCGAGACGTCCGGAAGCAGATCGTTCCAGTTCGAAATGCTGTAGTTCTTCTTCGTTTTCGGGTCGTATTGCACCCAGATATCCCCGGAGACATCGCTCTTGGTCTGCGTGAACGCGTAGCCCTTGAGTGTGAACGGTGTCGATGCCGGATCCTGCTTGAACGTCACCGGCTGCGAGGCGTCCGGCTTTGCGGAAAGCGCTTCAGCCCAGCGATCGGCCTCCTTCGACGCTGTGAGCAGGGCGGCAGGCTCCTTGTTCACGTGGGCGAGCACGCTGCGAACCACATCGTAGGTCGCACGCACGCGCACCTCGTAGGACTTGAGCATGTGCGTTTCGATCAGCAGGCCGGCGCGGTTGCGAATGGCGGCGTAGCCCGTGGAAAAGCGCGGGCCCGAACCGAAGTTCTCGATGCCCTTGGTGATATCGCGTCCGTCGCGGAATTCCAGGTAGGGCGCGGCGAGGTGACCGAGCTTCTCGTAGGCCGGGATGGCGTCGCCTTCGTAGGCCGCCTTCTGCCATGCAGCGATCGACGGCGGCAGCTTGTGCGCGTCCTCCGCGTACCAGGTGAGGTCGTACTGGTAGTCGGCACCGTCCGTGGTATGGATGTCGATCAGCAGGTCGGGTTTCCAGGTGTTCCAGAGTGTCAGCCACGCGCGCGTTTCGGGCGCATCGGCCTTGACGTAATCGCGGTTGAGATTGAGGTATTGCGACTGGCCACGAAAACCCATCTCGGCCGGCCCGTTCTGGTTGATGCGGTTGTACGGGTTTGAATTCTCATGGCCATCCACGCTGTACACGGGGATGTAGACCAGCACGGCGTGGTCGAGCAGATGGGGCAGGCGATGGGTGGCGGCAAAGTCGCGCAGCAGCATCAGGCCCGCGTCCTTGCCTTCGATCTCGCCGGGATGGATGCCGGCCTGCAGCAGTACGATGGGCTTGCCGGCCGCGCGGGCCTTTTCGGGCGTCAGGTCGCCGTCCTTCGCTGCGATCACGACCGTCATCGGCCGGCCCTCCGGCGTCGTGCCGAAGGTCGCGAGGCGGATCGTGTCCGGTGCCGCCTGGGTGAGGCGCTGCAGGAAGGCCTGCGTTTCGGCATACGACGGTGTCGTGCGGAAGGAAGACGCCTCGGCGGGCGTGATCCAGGTGTCTTTCGCCTGGATCGTGACCGGGGCCACGGCGATCAGGGCGAGGAGGAGGCGTGCGGGGAGCGTGGCAGACATGAACCCATCCGGCAGGAGAATCCGGCCATTGTGTGATTTTTTCCCCGCGCTCGCGAATCATGGTGGAAAGAGGAGGGGTTCATGGCCGAGGCCGAGCGACGGCGCGCTTTCGAAGCGCTGCTGCAGACACACCGCAAGATCGTCTTCAAGGTCGCGGCCATCTATGCCCATGGCGAGGAGGATCGGCGGGATCTTGCGCAGGAAATCCTGCTCCAGGTCTGGCGATCGTTCGGTGGGTACGACACAAGCCGTTCGTTCTCTACCTGGATGTACCGCGTGGCGCTCAACGTGGGTCTGTCGCATGCCCGACGCCAACGCGAACGACTGCAGCCACTGGATGCGACGCTGATCGACACGCTCGGTGGCGGCACGCCGATCGATGAGCCGGACGAGCGGCTTGCCCAACTGGCACATGCCATCGAGACCCTGGAACCCCTCGACCGCGCCCTGATCCTGCTCTACCTCGACGAGCAGCCCTATGCCGAGCCCACGAGCGGCTGGACGAGATCGCCCGCYTCGAGGCCGGTTGACGGGGTGCTCTAAGGCGGCGCTAAGCTCGGCGCGCGGATACTATCGGCGTCTCTGCCACCGGGTCGCCGCCTTGCACATCATCCTCGTCGAAGACGACGCCCAGCTCGGCGATGCCATTCGCAGGGCGCTGGAACGGCTGGCCTATACGATCAGCTGGTTCCGCGACGGCAACGAGGCGCTGGCGGCCATGCGCGAGCACGAGGCCGACCTGGTTCTGCTCGATCTCGGTCTGCCGGGGAAGGATGGAATAGATGTACTCGTCGAAGCGCGGCAGTCTCGCGTGACCACGCCGGTTATCGTCATGTCCGCGCGCGAGGCCCTGGATGCGCGCATCCGCGTGC
>NZ_JBFUIT010000281.1:0-5144 GCF_056401735.1 Luteibacter sp. P4_D7_3 | reverse complement strand
GCAGGGCGGTCACGAAATTTCTGAAAGGACTCTTCGAAGACGGCCGCCACGGAGCGGTACGCGTTGACGTCGATGTCGGCGGGAATGCCGGCCGGATAGTGGTCAAGCCACGGACGCTCAATGCTCATGGATCGGACGAACTCCTTCAAAGGGCAGTCGTACGGCGGCCTGTCGTACGATCGCGGCATTGGAGCATACGCGCGCGTATAGCAGCAAGCCGCAACGCAACGAGACTGCATGAGGGATAACACGATGTCGAAAGCCTGGATAGCACTGACATTTCTGCTGTTGGCAGCGCTGGCCGGTTGCCGGCACACGCCGGACGCGGAACAGGTGCGCAAGGCCATTGCCGCGACGGTCGTGGGGGCCGAGGCGGGGAAGGCCGGCGACACTACGGAAGTCCTCACGGACGACTTCGATGGCAACACGGGGCAGTTGGACAAGCGGTCGCTGGCCAATCTGGTGCGTGTCTATGCATTACGTGGGCAGTCGATCCACGTTTTGATGGGGCCGATGACGATCGAGCCGCGTGGCGAGCGTATCGTCGCGACGTTCACTGTGACGCTCACAGCGGGCGCCGGCGTGCTACCGGACAACGCCGGGGCGTACCAGGTGGAAACGGGTTGGCGGAAAGACAGTGGTACGTGGCGGTGCTTCACCGCCAGCTGGAGAAAAGCCTTGTAGAAGCGCCGGCTTGTGTGGGGGCCGCTTCAGCGGCGATAACCAGGTTGCCGCAAGAACCATCGCCGCTGAAGCGGCTCCCACACAAAAAAACGCCCCGGCTTTCACCGGGGCGTTTTTCAGGGGCTGCTTAAGCCGCCTTCGCCAGCTGGCGAAGCACGTACTGCAGGATGCCGCCGTGGCGGAAGAACTCGCGCTCCTTCGGGGTCAGCAGGAGCACCTTCACGGTGAACTCCTTGACCGAACCGTCCGGACGCGTGGCCTTGACCGTCGCCGTCTTCGACTCGCCGCCGTTGAGGCCGGTGATGTCGAACACTTCGTCGCCCTTCAGGCCGAGCGTCTGCGCATTCTCGCCTTCCTGGAACTGGCAGGGCAGCACGCCCATGCCGACCAGGTTCGAGCGATGGATGCGCTCGAAGCTCTCGGTGATCACGGCCTTGACGCCGAGCAGCAGGGTGCCCTTGGCTGCCCAGTCACGCGACGAGCCGGTGCCGTATTCCTTGCCGGCGAGGACCACCAGCGGCGTGCCGTCGGCCTTGTACTTCATGGCGGCGTCGTAGATCGCCAGTTCTTCGCCGGTCGGGATGTACTTGGTGAAGCCACCCTCGACGCCATCGAGCATCAGGTTCTTGATGCGGATGTTGGCGAACGTGCCGCGGACCATGACGTCGTCGTTGCCGCGACGCGAACCGTAGGAGTTGAAGTCCTTCGGCTCGACGCCCTTCGACATCAGGAAGCGACCCGCCGGGGAGTCCTTCTTGATCGAACCGGCCGGCGAGATGTGGTCGGTGGTGATCGAGTCACCGAAGATGCCCATGGCGCGCGCGCCGTGGATGTCTTCGATGGTGCCGGCTTCGGCCGTCATGTTGTCGAAGTAGGGCGGGTTCTTGATGTACGTCGAGTCGTCCCAGGCGTAGGTCTGGCCATCCGGCGACGCAATGGCGTTCCAGCGGCTGTCGCCCTTGAACACGTCGGCGTAGCTGTCCTTGAACATCTGCGGATTGATCGCACCGGCGATCGCATCGGAGACTTCCTTGTTGGTCGGCCAGATGTCCTTGAGGTACACCGGCTGGCCATCGCTGCCGTTAGCGATCGGATCCTTGGTCAGGTCGATGTCGAGCGTACCGGCCAGCGCGTAAGCGACGACCAGCGGCGGCGACGCCAGGTAGTTCATCTTCACTTCGGGATGCACGCGGCCTTCGAAGTTGCGGTTGCCGGAGAGCACCGACGCCACGGCGAGGTCACCCTCGGCGATGCCCTTGCTGATCTCGGCCGGCAGCGGGCCGGAGTTGCCGATGCACGTGGTGCAACCGTAGCCGACCACGAAGAAGTTCACCTTCTCGAGCTCTTCGAGCAGGCCGGTCTTCTTCAGGTATTCGGTAACGACCAGCGAGCCTGGTCCGAGCGAGGGCTTGACCCACGGCTTGGAGGTGAGGCCACGCGCAGCGGCCTTCTTCGCCACCAGGCCGGCGGCGAGCATGACGGCCGGGTTGGAGGTGTTGGTGCACGAGGTGATCGCGGCGATCACGACTGAGCCGTCGTTGATGTGGAACTGCTTGCCGTCCTTCTCGACCAGCACGCCTTCGCTCTTGCTGACGGTGTTGGCCGGGTTGCCGACGGCCGTGGCGCCACCTTCATTGCTGAAGCTGTCTACGTCGTCGCCGTTCTTGCGCTTGCGGTTGGCCGTGAGCGGGCCGACGGCATCGAGGAAGCTTTCCTGCACGCCTTCGAGAAGGACGCGATCCTGCGGACGCTTCGGGCCGGCCATGGACGGACGGACGTCGGCGAGGTTGAGCTCGAGCGTGGTGGTGAACTCGGCGTCCGGCGTGTCCTTGTCGTACCACAGGCCCTGGGCCTTGGCGTAGGTTTCGACGAGGGAAATCAGCGCCTCGTCGCGACCCGACAGGCGCATGTAGTTCAGCGACTCCTGGTCGATCGGGAAGATGCCGCAGGTGGCGCCGTATTCCGGAGCCATGTTGGCGATGGTCGCGCGGTCGGCGAGCGGCAGGTTCGGCAGGCCTTCGCCGAAGAACTCGACGAACTTGCCGACCACGCCGAGCTTGCGCAGCATCTGGGTGACGGTCAGGACCAGGTCGGTCGCGGTCACGCCTTCGCTGAGCTTGCCGGTGAGGCGGAAGCCGACGACCTGCGGGATCAGCATGGACGACGGCTGGCCGAGCATGGCGGCTTCGGCTTCGATACCACCCACGCCCCAGCCGAGCACGCCCAGGCCGTTGATCATGGTGGTGTGCGAATCGGTACCGAACACGGTATCCGGATAGGCGAAGGACTCACCGTCGACGTCGGCGGTGAAGACGACGCGGGCGAGGTTCTCCAGGTTCACCTGGTGGACGATGCCCGTACGCGGCGGCACGACCTTGAAGTTGTTGAACGCCTTCTGGCCCCAGCGCAGGAACGAGTAACGCTCCTGGTTACGCTCGAACTCGATCTCGACGTTCTGTTCCAGCGCGCCTTCCGAACCGAACGCGTCGACCTGCACCGAGTGGTCGATGACCAGTTCGGCCGGCGCCAGCGGGTTGATCTTGTTCGGGTCGCCGCCGAGCTTGGCGACGGCATCGCGCATGGCGGCCAGGTCGACCACGCAGGGCACGCCGGTGAAGTCCTGCAGGACCACGCGGGCGGGCATGAAGGAGATTTCGATCTCCGGCTCGGCCTTGGAATCCCACTTGGCCACCGCCTCGATTTCCTTCGAGGTGACGTTCAGGCCGTCTTCCTGGCGGAGAAGGTTCTCCAGCAGGATCTTCATCGAGTAGGGCAGGCGCTTGATGTCGAACTTTTCGCCGAACTTGGCCAGGCTGGCGATGGTGTGGCGCTTGCCGTTGACTTCGATGCTGTCTCGGACTGAGAACGAGTCTTTCATGCTGTACTCCTGGCGTGTTCTTAAGCTGGGGAGGCCTGACGCCCCTTGTGGGGACGCCAAAGCGTCGATTATCGCGCAGTCTGGGCCTTGCGTGCGACCGCCGTGAGACCGGTGACCGGCTAGAATGGCGGGTTGGTGGCGCAGCATGCCGCGCGAATTCGGCGGCGAAAGGATGGAGCGGGCGGACGATGGGCGCAAACGTATTTGATGGCACGCAGCGTTCGATGATTTCGATGGCCCTGTCATCGGTGTCCCTGCGCGACCTTGCCCTGGTCCAGGCCGTGGCCCGCGAGGGCAGCTTCAACAGCGCGGCCCGCGCCATGTACATCAGTCCGTCCGGCCTTTCTCATCAGGTGCAGAAGGTGGAGCAGGCGCTGGGTATGCCGCTGTTCGAGCGCGGCGGTCGACGCGTCGTGCCCACCACCAGCGGCCAGCGATTACTCGGTTATATCGAGTCGGTGCTGAGCGCGGCCGAGCATCTGGAGCATGCGGCCCGGGCTGGCGACGTCGCTTTCGGCAGCGAACTCCGTCTGGGCGTGCCATCGACGCTCGGGCCGTACCTGCTTCCCCATTTCATCGAGCCCTTTCCCCTGCGGTTCCCCGGCGCCCGGCTGACCATCTCCGAGGGCAAGCCGCGAGGTCTGCTTCGGCGTCTTCACGAAGGTGAGCTGGACGCCGTGCTGGCGCCGCCCAGCGCCACGATCACCGGCCTGGAGTCGACGGCGCTCTTCTTCGAACCCTATGAATTGCTGTTGCAGGCGGGCCATGCCCTGGCCGGCCGCAGCGCCATCGCGCTCACCGAACTGGATGCCGCGGACGCGACGCTGATGGCGGAAAGTCACGGCAACGGCGTGTCGGACCTCGGCATGCCGGGCGCGGCGCGGCCGGAGCGCATCCAGGACCTGAGCATCGAGAGCCTGGCGACGCTGGTGGCCCTGCGTGGGGGCTACACACTGGTTCCGATCCTCGCCCACGATCGGTTGGGTTCGATCCCCAATGTCGTGCTGGCGGCGGTGCAGGGGGCGCGGCCGGGGCGCCATATCGCGCTCTACTGGCGAAGCGCTACGCCGTGGCGGGACGATCTGGCGCGGTTTGGCGATTTGTTGCGGGAGCTGGCGGGGACGATTCCGGGGCTGGATGCGGCCGCGCCGTAACCGTTGCACGCGGCTCGGTAATCGCTCGCTGTCCGGCAACCGCACCCTGCTCGGTAGGAGCCGATTCATCGGCGATGCGGTTCTGCGGCGACCTGGTTATCGCCGATGAATCGGCTCCTACCAAGCAGGGTGTTGCAGCGTGACCTCAGCCGCCGCCTTCGAGCGTCGACCCGGTCAGCAGCCCCCGCGCGAGCATCGCGCACTGCTTCCGGTAGATGAGCAGGTGCCACTGCCGCCCACCCAACTGGTGCCAGAGCACCGCCGAGCGTGCGGCGGCGAGCAGGGCGGAGCGCACGCGATCCACGTTGGCTTTCTGCTGCAGATGCGTCGGGTTGCCGGTGACCATCACGCGCGGCTTCAGTGTCGACAATGTCGAGGCGTAGACCTCGGCCAGCCGCGCGGTGACGTTCGCATGGTTGATGCCGAAG
>NZ_JBFUIT010000280.1:0-5147 GCF_056401735.1 Luteibacter sp. P4_D7_3 | reverse complement strand
GGTTTGAGTGCGGTCGTCATCGCCCTTTGATGTGACTGCGCGTACGTTGTAGCCATATAACGCGTGGTCGTTATCTCCGGAGCCACCCATGAAACGCCTGTTTCTACTCGCTATCCTCTTGTCTTCCGTATTCTCACTGAGCGGCTGCCTCATCCGTGATCATCGCGATGGTGGCCCGGATCGCTATAACAACGGTCCCAATCATCACTGCGACGATCGTGGCAATCGTGACAATAGTTGTGACGACCACGATCACCATTGACGCCTGACGCCTGACGCCCGATGGCAAGAAATAGCCCGACATGTGAATGCCGGGCTTTTCTACTTTACGGGCGCGGTGCGAGTTTGATCAGATCGCTTTGGCTAGCTTGTCCGCAAGGCCGATGTACGACGCAGGCGTCAACTCAGCCAGTGCCTGCTTCGCATCGGCAGGCAGGTCGAGGCCAGCAATGAAGGCACGCATCGAATCCTTCGTGATGCCCTGGCCGCGCGTGAGCGCCTTGAGCTGCTCGTACGGTTCCGGCAGGCCGAAGCGACGCATGACGGTCTGGACGGCTTCCGCGAGGACTTCCCAGCTGTTGTCGAGATCAGCGGCGACGCGCTCGGCGTTGACGTTGAGCTTGCCCAGACCCTTCAGCAGCGACTCGATCGCGACCAGCGAATGGCCGTAAGCCGTGCCGAGTGCACGCAGCACGGTGGAGTCGGTGAGATCGCGCTGCCAGCGGCTGATCGGGAGCTTCTCGGCGAAGTGGCCGAGCAGGGCGTTGGCGAGACCGAAGTTGCCTTCGGCATTCTCGAAGTCGATCGGGTTGACCTTGTGCGGCATCGTGGACGAACCGACTTCGCCCGCCTTGAGCGCCTGGCGGAAGTAGCCCAGCGAGATGTAGCCCCAGATGTCGCGCGCGAGGTCGATAAGAATGATGTTGATCCGGCGGAGTACGTCGGCGAATTCGGCGATGCCGTCGTGCGGCTCGATCTGCGTCGTGTACGGATTGAACGTAAGGCCGAGGCCGTCGACGAAGTTCGACGCGAGCGCCGGCCAGTCGACCGCCGGATAGGCGATGACGTGGGCGTTGTAGTTACCGACGGCACCGTTGATCTTGCCCGGGATCTCGATGGCGACGAGCTGGCGACGCTGACGCTCGAGGCGCGCGACGACGTTGGCGATTTCCTTGCCCATGGTCGTCGGCGAGGCGGTCTGGCCGTGCGTGCGAGCGAGCAGGGAGAGGCCGGCGTGCTCGTGCGCGAGGCCGCGCAGCATCGCGATGACCTTGTCCAGCGCTGGCAGCAACACCGATTCACGCGCGTCGCGCAGCATCAGCGAGTAAGCGAGGTTGTTGATGTCTTCGCTGGTGCAGGCGAAATGCACGAACTCTTTGGCCTGGGCGAGGGCGGGATCGTTGCCGATCTTTTCCTTGATAAGGTACTCGACCGCCTTGACGTCGTGGTTGGTCGTGGCCTCGATCGCCTTGATCCGCTCGCCGTCCTCGATGGAGAAGGCGTCGGCGATGGCGAGCAGGCGGGTCACGGCGTCGGCCGGGAAGGCCGGCAGCTCGACGATGCCCGGGTGCGCGGCCAGGGCCAGCAGCCAGTGGATCTCCACGTGCACACGGCGATGCATGAGGCCGAATTCGCTGAAGATGGGGCGCAGCGGCTCAACCTTGGAGGCGTAGCGGCCGTCCAGCGGCGAGAGGGCGGTCAGCGTGGCGTGGGACATGGGGCGTTCCTGGAGGCTAGGCGGGGCAGCCGCTGATTATACCGCCTGGGCGCTGCGGGGGCCTTGTGTGGGAGCCGGCTTTGCCGGCGATGGGTGCTGGCGACGGCCTGCCCGCTGCCGCGGGATCGCCGCTGAAGCGGCTCCCACAGGGGAATAGGGGCCGCACACGTTCAAAAATGCATCAAGGGGCCTTACTGTAGGGGAATCTCCCACCGAGGTTCCCCGCATGAGCAAGTTCCGCACCGAACGCGACAGCATGGGCGAGTTGAAGGTACCCGCCAAAGCCCTCTATGGCGCCCAGACCCAGCGGGCGGTGGATAACTTCCCGGTGTCGGGGCTGACCATGCCGCGCGAGTTCATTCGTGCGCTGGGCCTGATCAAGTCGGCGGCGGCAGAGGCGAACGTCAAGCTGGGGCACCTCGACAAGGCCTCCGCCAAAGCCATCCGTGCCGCCGCCGAGCAGGTCGCCGCCGGTGGCGTCGACGAACACTTCCCGATCGATGTCTTTCAGACCGGGTCGGGTACCAGCTCGAACATGAATGCCAATGAGGTCATTGCTCACCTCGCCGAGGCGGCCGGCACGACCGTGCACCCGAACGACCACGTCAACGCGGGGCAGAGCTCCAATGACGTGATCCCCACGGCGATCCTGGTCAGCGCCAGTCTGGCGACGACCGAGAAGCTGCTGCCGGCGCTGAAGCACCTGCGCAAGACCATCGACACCCGTGCCAAAGAGCTGAAGAAGGTCGTCAAGACCGGCCGCACTCACCTGATGGACGCGATGCCGATCACTTTCGGACAGGAGCTTTCGGGCTGGTCGGCGCAGATTGCCGATGCGTCGGAACGTATCACCGACACCCTGAAGCGCACGCGTCGCCTGCCTCAGGGTGGCAGCGCGGTGGGTACGGGCATCAATGCGGATCCGAAGTTCGGACCGGCGGTTGCCGTCGAGCTGACGAAGCTTACCGGCGTGAAGTTCGAGTCCTCCGAGAACTACTTTGCGGGCATGGCTGCACAGGACGCCCCGGTCGAACTTTCTGGCCAGCTTCGTGCGCTTGCCGTTGCCGTGATGAAGATCGCCAACGACCTGCGCTGGATGAATTCCGGTCCGCTGGCAGGTCTGGGCGAGATCGAGTTGCCGGCACTCCAGCCCGGTTCGTCGATCATGCCGGGCAAGGTCAATCCGGTCATTCCGGAAGCGGCGGCGATGGTGGCAGCCCAGGTCATCGGCAATGACGCGACGATAGCCGTCGCCGGCGCGTCGGGTAACTTCCAGCTCAACGTGATGCTGCCCGTCATCGCGTACAACCTGCTGCAGTCGATCGAGATCCTGTCGAACGTGATCGTACTGCTGGCTGACAAAGCGATCGCCGGCTTCAAGGTCAACGAAGAACACATCCGCGAAGCGCTCGACAAGAATCCCATTCTCGTGACCGCGCTCAATCCGGTCATCGGCTACGAGAAGGGGGCCGCCACGGCCAAGCAGGCTTATAAGGAAAAGCGTCCGATCATGGATGTTGCCCTCGAAACCACCGGCCTGTCGAAGGCCGAGCTGGCCAGGCTGCTCGATCCCGCCACACTGACCAAGGGCGGCATTCACGGCGGTGGTGGTGGCGGTGGTTGAGGGAGGGCGATCTGTCGCGTTGCCGGCTCAATGCGCCGGCAACCACAGCTCGAGGACGCCTGGCCGGCCTTGTCCCTGCGGTAGGGGCACGACCTGGGGCGTTATGTGGTGCGCGGTGGTGGCCCATCCGGCAAGGGCCGTTGCGCAGCCTGCGCCATCCGACGTGGTGTAGAGCAGGGTAGGCTGGTTCCACTGGAAGGGAATGCGCGTGCCGCGCCGCGCTGCCGTGGCTGTGACGTTCTCGACGCCCGGAGCACGTAGGCCGAGCGTCTTGAGCGCCGCGTTGTAGGCCATCGCTCTCTCCCGCGAGGTGTCGTTGTAAACCTGTGTGTACACGGTGGTGGGTCGGTCCGTACCGCCGCACGCAGTGCGGACATCATCTGCGGTGTAGGTCACTTCGACGGTGGGCACCTTCGTGCTCGTGGCCACAGGCGCGGTCTGCGCGCGCGCGGGTCCGGCAGGTGCAGGGGGTGGAGCGGGGGCGGCCACCGCAGCGTCCCGTGCAGGTGCCGCGGTTGCGCCGGTCAGCACCGCCGGCCCCAGGTCGGTCGCCCCGGTCGTCGCATGGGATGCCAGCGTCGTGGTCCCCTGATCGTTGGTTGAGCCCTCGATCGGAACAGGATTGTCCCAGATTCGATACTCCGCCAGGTTCGTCTCCCACGTCCCCGGCGATGGCACCAGCGCTCTTTTCAGATTGTCGGCGAGGTTGGTGCAGGTGAAAAGGTCGATGCCGGCGCCGCAGCGGGCGCGCACCCGGGTTTCCAGCGTCGCCATGTCGTCGCGATTGCTTCCCGCCAGCGGTGTAGCGGATGACAATCTGATCAAGTCAGTCACGTCGTCAGACGCACTGTCGACGTCGATCGTTGTTTTCTTGAAGTCCTCGCGAACGATGCGGATCTGCGCGGTGACCTTGCCCGCATCCTCGGCGGCGGCTTTGGCGAGCGTTGCAGCCTCCGTTCGCTGCCCGTCCCATGCCTGCCAGATAGCGATCAACGCCGTGGCGACGGCACCCAGGCCAATCGATGCCCCGACGGTGGCGGCCGTCGATCGCTTGGCTTTCACGGGCTTCTTCGGCGCGAGTTTCCCGGTGGGCATGGTGATCACGGCTGCTGCTTTCACCAGGGCCGGCAATGCGGCAAGGCTCGGGCCGGAAAGCAGCGAGCCAAGATAGGTGCCAAGGTGACAATAGCTTTCCCACTGTTCTTCGCTGAAGAACTGTTGGGACGTGGGCTGCTGTGGGAACGGCGGTTGCCGCTCGGCATACGCGGTGGTGTCCAGATCGAACGCGGTGGGCACGCGCGGCTTCACGATCAGGAGCGCACCCACGAACGCTTCGTCGCTCGCAGTCCGKGGCGGATAAGTGACACGCGCAAGCAACAGGAAGTCATCGCCCGGCTTGTTGGTCATGGACGTTGGCGTTGCGAGGAAGGGCGCCAGAGCAAACCCTGTAAGCGTCGGATCCAGAGGGTCGATGAACTCGATGTCACAGTCGTAATCGATGCGTGCCTTACGCACAAGGTTTTCGACATCGCCGAAGAGGTAGTCGGGATCGGCGCCGCAGTCCGCGAGCACGACGAGGTCGAGCCGCCGCTTGAGCAGGGCGTAGACACCGGTGTTGTCGAAGTGGCCGCCGTCGGACAGGTACCATTGAGCGCTTTTCAGCCCGGGGAACATGCCCAGGCATTCGCGCAACATTGCCCGGTACTTCTCGAGAAAAACCCAGCGAGTGACGGGTTGGGAGAGATTCTTCTGCCAGTATCCGAGGCGCAGGCCGCTGATGAACAGCAGCGCCGACAGGGCAGAGCG
>NZ_JBFUIT010000279.1:0-5163 GCF_056401735.1 Luteibacter sp. P4_D7_3 | reverse complement strand
GGACCAGGTCGTTGACGAACGCCGGGCCCCAGCTCGGGGCGAGCAGGGCGTCGAGGTGATCCTTCGCCAGCGCCGCGTCGATGCCTTCGGGCCCGGCAAGACGCTGGTTGCGGTCGCGGATCTCGATGTACGTCGGGTCGGTGAGATCGGCCTTCGCCTGTGCCTGCAGGAACAACTCCTGGCCAAACCACGGCATCTCCTTCGCGGCTTCCCGGTCGTTGAACGCGATGAGGTCGGCCAGCGTTTTCATCGGCTGGTCGGGGCGGCCGGCGAGGTAGGCGTTGATGTCGTGCTTGAACTCGTAAAGCAGCACGTCGATCTCGTGCTCGCTGAGCTCCTTCAGATGCGGAATCTCGACGGGGTCGACCACGGTCGCACCCTGCGCTTTGAGGATGGCGATGGTTTTTTCCAACGCGCGATCCGCATTCGGCTCGATGCCACCCAGCTGCCGCACCACGCCGATGCGCTTGCCGCGTAGACCATTCGGGTCGAGGAACTTCGTGTAATCGGTGGCGTGCTTGTCAGCATCTTTCGTTGCCGGGTCGCGTGGATCGCTGCCGGCGATCGCGCTGAGGACCGTCGCGGCGTCGGCGACACTACGTGCCATCGGGCCGGCGGTGTCCTGGCTGTGCGAGATGGGAATGATGCCCGTGCGGCTGACCAGCCCGACCGTCGGTTTGATACCGACGAGGCCTGTCATCGAGGCGGGGCAGATGATCGAGCCGTCGGTCTCGCTGCCGATCGCTACGGTGGCAAGGCCGGCGGCGACCGCCGACCCCGAGCCCGCGCTCGAGCCACAGGCATTGCGGTCGAGCACATAGGGATTGACCGTGAGGCCACCGCGTCCCGTCCAGCCACTGGTGGCGTGGTTGCTGCGCATGTTGGCCCATTCACTCAGGTTGGTCTTGCCGAGGATCACGGCACCCGCCTTGCGCAGCTTCGCTGCGACCGCCGAGTCGTGCGGCGCCGGCTTGCCCACCAGCGCGAGCGAGCCGGCCGTGGTCTGCATGCGGTCGCCCGTATCGATGTTGTCCTTGAGCAGGATGGGGATGCCGGCCAGCGGACCGTTCTTGCCCGCTTTGCGTGCAATGGCCAGGGCGTCCGGGTTGGTTTCCAGCACGGCATTCACCGTCGGCCCCGCCTTGTCGATCGTGGCGATCCGCGAGAGGAAGAGGGTGGTGAGGCCTTCGGGCGTCAGCGTACCCGTGGCATATGCCTGGCGAATCGTCGCAATGGACGCAAAGGCGTCGTCTTCGTTCGCGGTGCGTGCCTGCACGGCGCTCGCGGAAAACGTGACGGTGAGGGCCAGTGTCAGTGCGGCCGGCCTGATCCATACATGCTGCATATGTCTTTTCCCCCTGGCGATGCGATGGCGACTGCGTGCAATCTACCGCATTGCCGTGCGTGGCTATACTGCACGGAAGTCATGCCCGCGCGACTCTTGCCGGGCTTGTCAACGAAACGCCAGGGAGTGCCACATGCGTCGTCTTTTCCGCCGGCTGGTCATTTCCGCCGCCGCGTTCTGCGCCATGCAGGCCATGGCCGCCGAGACGCCGCCGGTGCCCGACACGCTGGTCCAGCGCATCGCCGCCTGCACCAGCTGTCACGGTGAGCACGGGGAAGGTGGCAGCAACGGTTTCAACCCGCGCCTGGCCGGCAAGCCGGCGGGCTACCTGCATCGGCAGATGCAGGACTTCCAGCGCGGTCTGCGGCACTACCCGATCATGGAGTACACGGTCGGCCCGCTCACCGACGATTTCATGCGTGAGATCGCCGAGTACTTCTCCGCGCAAGATGTGCCGTACGCGCTGCACGATGTACCGGCGACATCACCGGCAGCGATGGCGCGTGGCGAGCAACTGGCCACCAAGGGCGATTCCGCCCGCGCCATTCCTCCCTGCATGGCCTGTCACGGCCCGAACCTCACGGGCGTGCAGCCGGACATCCCCGGGCTCGTCGGCCTGCCATACGACTACATCAGCGCCCAGCTGGGTTCCTGGCGCACGAATACGCGAAACACGGTGGCGCCGGACTGCATGAAGACCATCGTCAGTCGCCTTAGCGACGCCGACATCAGCGCGGTCTCGGCCTGGCTCGCCCAGCGTCCCGTACCGGAAAATGCACATGCGGAACCCGAGGGCAGCCTCACGCCCCCACTGCGTTGCGGCGTATTGGGAGGGGGCACATGAAGCCTTTCCTACGTGTGTTCGCTGCATTCGCGCTGGTCTGCACGGCATGGACCGCCAGCGCCGACGACCTCGTCGCGCGGGGTCACTACCTCACGCTCGCCGGCGACTGCGACTCCTGCCACACCGCACGCAACGGTCAGTCGTTCGCGGGCGGACACGTCGTCCCGACCCCGTTCGGTGCGATCACGGCACCCAACCTCACACCCGATCGGGAAACAGGCCTGGGCGGCTGGACGGCCGACGACTTCTATCACGCCATGCACTCGGGCAAGGGGCACGACGGCACGTCGTTGTATCCCGCGTTTCCGTTTACGTCGTACACGAAGGTCACGCGCGCCGACACCGATGCGATCTTCGCGTACCTGAAGAGCCTTCCGCCGGTGAAGCTCGCGCACACGGAGCCGGCCTTGCGCTGGCCGTACAGCATGCGTTCGTTGATGGGATCCTGGCGGTTGCTCTACTTCGACGAGGGCGAGTACCAGCCCGATCCGAAACAATCGGCGTCGTGGAATCGCGGCGCGTACCTCGTGCAGGGGCTCGGGCACTGCAACGAGTGTCACGCCCCGCGCAACACGTTTGGCGCCATGATCACCGATCCCTTCGTCGCCGGCGGCCTTGTACCCGTGCAGAACTGGTACGCGCCCGATCTGTCCATGGGTCCGAACGGCGGGCTGAGTGGCTGGACCGAGGCCGATGTCGTGGCGTTGCTCAAGACCGGACGCTCGCGGAAGGGCACGGCCTTCGGTCCGATGGCCGACGTGGTGATCCGCAGCACGCAGCATCTCGACGACAGTGACCTCGCCGCGATGGCCACGTACCTGAAATCGCTTCCCGAACGTGCACCGCCGCGCCAACACGAATCCGCCGCCGACGCCGCCGATCTCGCGAAGACGGGGCAGAAGGTCTACACGGACCAGTGCGCGGGATGCCATGCGGCCGATGGGCGCGGGAAGGGTGATGCGTATCCGCCGCTGGACGGCAATTCGTCCGTCGTCGAGCCGACCGGGATCAACGCGATTCGTATCGTGTTGTCGGGTGGGTTCGCGCCGGGAACGGCTGGCAATCCGCGTCCTTATTCGATGCCGCCGTTTTCGCAGACCTTGTCGGACGACGATGCGGCGGCGGTCGTGACGTACATACGTCAGGCCTGGTCGAACAAGGCCGCGTCAGTGTCACCCAACGACGTACGCGCCTACCGCTCGATCCCGGGCGGCTGAGCGCGCACGACGTCGGCAAGCTCCTGCCAGGTGCCGGTGTTCCACGAACGCCGCGCCTGGCCGGAAGGTGAGGGCAGGACGAACAGTTGCGTGCTGCCGAACGTCGTCGGTTGTAGTCCGTAGGCGACGGGCTTGCCGAGTGCCGACGCGCCGGCGTGCTTGCTGGTGAAGGCGAGTACGCGAGGTGAGAAGGTCTCGATCTTCGCGCGCAGGGCGGCGATGTCGAAGGCGTCCGACGGTAGCTCGCTGTCGTTGCCGTAATGGAACTTGGAGAGGTCCGTGAGGCCTAGGCCGAAGGCTGGCATCAAGGGGAACTCCGCCGGAGCGAGAAGCCGGGGCGTGAGTCCAATCGCGAAAACCGTCCGCCAGAACATGTTGCCGGGATGCGCGTAGTACGCGCGATCCTGCGCGGAACGTGTGCCGGCAGCCGTTCCGCAGAATACCAGCGACAGGCCGTGTTCAAGCACATCGGGCAGGACGAAAAGCTCGGTCATCGTGGGCACTTTACCTCGTTATTGCTGCGCCACAACATAACGTGGACATCCCGGCCGTTAGGCTGTGGACCATGAAACTTGCCGACTGGATGCCAGATTTCGCGCATCCGTGGACGCGTTTTGCGTTGATTATCGTTATCGCGCTGGCCGTCGCGGGTGTTCTTCGCCGTTTGGTGAAATTCTTGCTGCGTCGCTTCGCCGTCGGTCACCCGATGGGGGCCAGCATCATCGCCCGGGCGAATGCCCCTATGGAAGCCGTCGTGCCGTTGGCGATGCTGCTCATCGCCTTTCGCGCATCGCCCGATGAGCCGGCACGCCTGATCGATGGCATCGAGCATGTCATCAGCCTGGGACTCATCGTTGCCTGCACATGGTTCATCGTCCGCTGTATCGGCGCACTCGATGCCACGGTGTCGCGCTTCAATCCACTCGACCTGGAAGACAACCTCCGCGCGCGTCGTGTGCAGACGCAGGCGCGCGTGCTCAGCCGCACGGGCAGCGTCGTCGCCATCGTATTGGGCGCCGGTGTGGCCCTGATGACGTTTCCCGTCGTGCGCCAATTCGGCGCCACGCTTCTGGCATCGGCGGGCGTTGCCGGCCTCGCCGTGGGCCTTGCGGCCAAGCCCGTGCTGGGCAACCTCATTGCAGGGCTGCAGATCGCGCTGACCCAGCCGATCCGACTCGACGACGTGGTGGTGGTCGAAGGCGAGTGGGGCAAGATCGAAGAGATCACCAGCACGTATGTCGTCATACGTATCTGGGACGAACGCCGCCTTGTCGTGCCGCTGCAGTACTTCATCGAGAATCCCTTCCAGAACTGGACACGTACCAGCTCGCAGGTGCTCGGCTCGGCCATGCTGTGGTTTGACTACGGCCTGCCGCTGGATCCGCTGCGTGGCGAGCTCGAGCGTCTTTGCAAGCAGGCACCGGAATGGGATGGCCGTGTCTGCGTGCTGCAGGTGGTCGACACCAATGACAAGGCGATGCAGCTGCGGGCACTGGTCAGTTCTTCGAGTTCGAGCAAGTCGTGGGATCTGCGCTGCAAGGTGCGCGAAGGGCTTATCGCCTTCGTGCAGCGCGAGTACGAAGGCTTCCTGCCGAGACTGCGCGGCGAGCTGGGAAGCGAAGCGATACGTCGACCCGAACATGTGGGAGCCGCTTCAGCGGCGATGGGTGCTCGCCGATAGGCTGAGATGGGTGCTTGCCGCAACCGGCCCGCTGCCGCAGGATCGCCGATGAATCGGCTCCTAAAGGGATAGATAG
>NZ_JBFUIT010000278.1:0-5742 GCF_056401735.1 Luteibacter sp. P4_D7_3 | reverse complement strand
CGTTACCGGTGCGTTTGCCTTTGCCGCGGTCGGCAAGGCCCTCGAGAAGTTGACGGCTCCCCGGAGCTGACCCTCAGCGAACCCCGGCAACGATTCGCAAGGCGGCTTCCAGACGGTCGAGGTCCTCCTCGGCGCCGAGGCACAGCCGCAGGCCGACGGCGTGCTCACCATCGGCGGCGAGGGGCTTCGAGGGCGTGACGCGTACGCCACGCGCTAGCGCTCTCGCCTCGATCTCGGGCGCGTTTCCGCAGGGCAGCCACGCATGCAGTCCGTTTGCCGTGACCAGGTCGCCGCCGAGGGTGGCGCGGGCGAGTCTGTTGCGTTCGGCCATCCGCCCGGCAAGGGTCGCCAGTAGTTCGTCGGCGGTGCCATCCGCCATCCAGCCGGCGACGACGGACGGAAACAGGGCGGGCAGTCCATCGGTGGCGAGCCGTATCGTCGACGCCGCGCGCTGGTGGCTCGCGTCATCCGGAAGCAGCAACCAGCCGACGCGAAGTCCGGGCCCGAGCACCTTACCGATACCGCCAACATCGCCACCGCGGCGATGTCGCGCCGACGTGCCAACGGCATCGTCGAGGTGGTCGGGTTCTGCAGCGTGGGTTGCACGTACAGGCAGCGCGCGCCGGTCGTGTCGGCCAGGCGTTCGAGTTCGGCCGGCAGCATGCCGTCGCTATCCATGCCCACGCCGGCGACGTGAATGCCACGCGCCTSGGCGCTGGCCCGGAAGCCATGATAAGTGGACGATTCCACGAGGAGTGTGTCGCCGGGCGCGCAGGCTTCGTCCAGGGCGAGGGACAAGGCATGCCTCGCGCCGAGGGTGACGATCAGGCGGCGGGGGTCGACGACGACGTGGCCGCAGCGTCGGCGCATCCAGCCGGCGATCGCTTCGCGCGTGCCCAGACTGCCTTCCATCGATGGGTAGGCCAGCAGTGCTGAATTGACGGGAAAGACGGCCAGGGCAGCGGCCAGACGCTCCGCGGTGGCGTCTCGCAGCGGGAGGTTGACGGCCAGGTCGTAGTGGGCGTTCATCGAGCCATTGTAGGTGGCAGCGGTTACGCTTACGTCATGTGGTGCGTTTATCTCATCGAATGCCGCAACGGCGCCTGGTATGYGGGGATCACCAACGATCTGCCCGCGCGCTATGCCGCGCACGTCGCCGGGAAGGGTGCTCGCTACACGCGGGCCAATCCACCGGTACGCCTGCTCGGTTCGCGCGCCTTCGCCGACCGCTCCGCCGCCTCGAAAGCCGAGTGGGCGGTGAAGCGCTTGCCCAGGGCACGGAAACTCGCATGGTTGAACGAGGGCGACAGCGTGCCCTCGCACCCCACGTCGACCGCCGATAACGGCACAATGTGACCGAAAGCACCGCCACGACGCAGGAAAAGCATTTGCAAACGCGCTTCCACACCAAGGTGACGCAGGACTGGCAGGACTGGATTCGCGATGCCCTCGCCTCAGGGAACGCGCCGGCCGACCTGCTCCTGACCATGAAGGAAAACCAGTTCGACGAAGGCGTGGCCCGCGAGGCCATCGTCACCGCGTTGTTCGGGAGCGCRGTAGCCCCGGTGGCGGCGCACGCCTCGGCCCTGACACCGTTCCACGGTCGGCTGGCTGAGGGCCACGTGCTGCATACGCCCGATCGCGACGTTCGTGTCCTGCTGCGGATCGCTCGACCGACCATCGCCGTGCTGGATGGTGTGCTCAGCGACGAGGAATGCGATGCGTTGATGCACATGGCCGTCCCGCGGCTCGAGCGCTCGGCGGTAGTGGGTGTCGCTGACGGGGTGAACACCGTCATGGACATCCGCACCAGCGATGGCGCGTATTTCCAGCGCGCCGAGAACGAGCTGATCCGCCGTATCGATGCGCGTACTGCGGCGATCATGCGCTTGCCCGAAGACCGCGGTGAAGGACTTCAGGTGATGCGTTACGGCCTGGGTGGCGAATACCTGCCGCACTTCGACTACTTCGAACCGGGCGAGAAGGGCAGCCAGCCGCACCTTGCTACCGGCGGCCAGCGCGTGTCCACGCTGATCATGTACCTGCACGACGTCGAAGCCGGTGGGGAAACAATCTTTCCGCGCATTGATTTCAGTTACGTGCCGCGCAAGGGCCAGGCCCTGTACTTCGAGTACACGGACGCCGATGGCTCGCTCGATCCGCTATCCCTGCACGGCGGTGCGCCCGTGCTTCGGGGGGAGAAGTGGATCGTGACCAAGTGGATGCGCGAGCGCGCCTTCCCCGGCTGAGTTTTCTTCCCCGACCGTGACCTCTGGCCTATATCGGGCCGGGGTCGCAGCCAGCAATCTCGCGGGATAACAGGGGAGGGTGGATCCATGCGCCGTAAGGCAGCCAGAGTCGTTCGTTGCGTTGCGGTGGGCGCGTTATTAAGCGCCGCCGCTGCCTGGGCCCAGAATGGGGTGCCTCCGCCGCCTGCCGCGACACCTGCTGCGACGCCTGTCCCGGCGTTTCCCGCCGAGATTCCGTTTGCGTCGCCACACGCCGCCTCCGTCAGGACGCCCAGCGCGACGACGGCCTGGGGCGGTCCTCGCACCGGCAGTGAAGCGACGTTGTCCGACCGCGTCGTGTCGTATCGCATCCAGGCCCGTCTCGATCCCGAGAAGCACACGGTCGACGGCCAGCAGCAGCTGACCTGGCGCAATCGCAGCGATCGGCCGGTGAACGCGGTGTTCCTGCATCTTTACCTCAACGCCTTCGAGGGCCAGGGCAGTACCTTTTTTACCGAGCGTGGCGTGCTTGCCGCCCACGGCGGCTCACGCGGCATCGCCGAGGTGAAGAAAGGCGAGTGGGGTCACATCGACCTGGGCGGTATCGATCAGGACGGTGCAGCGCTGAAGTGGCGCTATGTGCATCCGGACGGCGGTCCCACCACCGATCACACCGTCGTTCGCGTCGATCTCGCGCAGCCGGTGCCCGCGGGCGGCAGCGTCACCCTCGACATGAACTTCCACAGTCAACTGCCACGCGTGATCGAGCGCACCGGCTACGTCGGCACGTTTCATCTGGTCGGTCAGTGGTTCCCGAAGATCGGCGTGCTCGAGCTGCCGGGTGAGCGCGGGGCCACGGAGCCGCGCTGGAACGTGCACGAGTTCCACTTCAATAGCGAGTTTTACGCGGACTTCGGCGAGTACGACGTCCACATGACGGTGCCCAAAGACTACGTCGTGGGGGCCGTGGGTGAGCAGCAGGGCGATCCCACGCCGGAAGGTAACGATCTCAACTGGCATTTCATCCAGGCGGACGTGCATGACTTCGCCTGGATGGCCGCCCCCGGTTACAAGACGCTCGACGGCGAGTACACCGGCCCGGGCAGCCCGAGGGTCAAAGTCCGCGTGATCTACCCGGCCGAGTATGAAGGGGACGCCAAGCCGGTGCTCAAGGCATCGATCGACTCGATCGCCTATTTCTCGCAGACACTCGGCGCGTATCCGTACAAGACGCTGACCGCCGTCGTGCCGCCGTTCAACGCGAGTGAAGCGGGCGGCATGGAGTATCCGACGTTCTTCACCGCCGACAACTACAGTCCGGTTGCGCCGAAGACCTTGAACGAATTCCTGCTGGATTTCGTGACGATCCACGAGTTCGGACACGGCTATTTCTATGGGCTTCTGGCCTCGAACGAGTTCGAGGAGCCAATGCTCGACGAGGGGCTGAACGAGTATTGGGATGGACGCATGCTGCGCGAGCGGAACCAGCTGGTCTACCTCACGACACCGATGTGGAAGTTCTTCGGCGTCGAGGCACCCATGGGCGGCTTTATGCTCGAGCGCATGATGGCCACGTTGGCGCATCCGGCGGATCCACTCGGCCAGAATTCATGGGACCGCTTGTCGAGCTCGGCTTACGCCACGGTGTATTCGCGCACGTCCACGGCCATGCACGATCTCGAGGAGCGCCTGGGCAAACCGGTGATGGAGAAGGCCTTCCGCGACTACTACGCCACCTGGCATTTCCGTCATCCCTCGATTGCCGATCTCCAGGCGAGCCTCGCTGAATCGTCGGGCAAGCCTGCCGTCGTGGCCCAGGTCTTCGAGCAGTATGTGTATGGCACCGACACCGTGGACGATCGCGTCAGCGATATCGCCAGCGACGAAGTGCTCCCACTGGCAGGTACGTCGATCAAGGACGGCAAGCGCGTCGAGTTGAGCAACGACGATAACGACGAAGCCATCGAGAAACAGCGCAAGAATTGGGAGAAAGCTCATCCCGATGCAAGACCGGGCACGGGCCCGTTTCCATGGAAGACCACGGTGACCGTGCGTCGCGACGGTTCTCAGGTGCCGCAGATACTGAAGGTGACGTTCGCCGACGGCTCGGTGGACACCGTTCGCTGGGACGACGACCGTCGGTGGGCGCGGTTTGTCTTCACCCGACCGGTCAAGGCTACCTCGGCCGAACTCGACCCGGAGCGCAAGATCTATCTCGACGCGAACAAGCTAAACGACAGTCGCACCGTCGAAGAAAATCATGCCGCCTCGAACCGTTGGGGTTCGGACTTTGCCGCCCTTCTGCAGGGTATCTACACCATGCTGGGGACGCTATGAACAGCCATTCCAAACGTTCGGCTTTCGCAGCCATCGGTCACGGCGCCGTCGGCGGCCTTCAATGGCGCCTGTTGCTGCTGTGGATACTCATCTCGCTGTTGCCGACGCTCGTCGTCGCGCTGCCGCTGTGGAGCACGCTCGATACGCTACTGGGTCATTCCGTCCACGCCGAGGCCTGGGCGAAGCATTTCGACGGACTGATGTTCGGCGATGTCTTCGTTGCGCTGAACCGCGACAATCCGTGGATGGGCATGGCCTTCGTCGCGGGTGTGATCCTGACGCTGGCCGTTTCGCCCTTTCTCACGGGCATGGCCGTGGCCGGTGGACGTGCCGGGCGTGCATTGAGTTTTGGTGGCCTGCTACAGGGCGGCGCGACCGAGTATGGCCGCATGCTGCGCATGCTGTTGCTGGCCTTGATTCCCTATGGCCTGTTCGCCGTCGTGGCGAAAGCGGCATCGTCGTTCGCGGACGACAAGATCGATACGGCGCTCCTTCCCGCCACGGCCGACATGTACTCGCATGGTGCGCTTGCCGTCGCCTTGCTGTTCTTCGTAATCGCACAGGCGGTGGTCGAATCGGCGCGTGCCCAGTTCGTTGCCGATATCGGGCTGCGTTCGGCGTTCCGGGCGCTCGGTCGCGGATTCATGCAGTTCGTTCGGCGTCCGTTCGCCAGCTTGCTGGTCTACCTCGTGATCACTCTCGTCGGCATGGCGCTGGCTGTATTGATCGCGGCGTGGCGGGGCCACACGGTGGCGGTGGGAGGCGGCCTCTTCGTCGCGTTCCTGATCGTGCAGGCGGGCGTGATCGTGATTGCGTGGATGCGCACGGCGCGCTTGCTCGCCCTGGCGGGCATCGCTGCGGTCAATCCGGCACACCGCCGCCGTCGCACGGATTTCGCGCCGGCCCTTTGATGGCGGGCGTTGCCGCCGTGCGTGCGATCAGCTCGCGCGGCGGACTTCGCGATGGGGCGGGTAGTAAGCGAACAGATGCGTCGCGCCGCCGAGGAAATCGATGTTGTCGATGTGCTCGCCGCCAAGACGCTCGGCCACATGGTCGGAGRCTTCGTTGCCGATGCGCACGAGACTGATCACGCGCTGCGCGTGCATCTCGTTCCATGCAAACGCGAGGATGGCTTCACCGGCTTCCGTGGCGTAGCCGTGATGACGGTGTTCCGGCT
>NZ_JBFUIT010000277.1:0-5240 GCF_056401735.1 Luteibacter sp. P4_D7_3 | reverse complement strand
GTGTCGCACTCGAGCGACACCGCCTCCAGATCAGGAGCCCAGAGCCGGAAACGCGTGTTCCCATCGCCCAGCGATCGCGCGCCGTAGGGCATCGCATGCACGAAGCGGGCGCTCATGCCGGTTCCGTCCGGACGATCGAGCCGAGCAGGATGACGCTGTGCCCTTCGACCGCAATGGTCGAATCGGTCCATGCGACCTCGGTCGCGCCAGGCGCCGCACTGTTGCAGCGCATCCGCCAGCTGACCGCCGGTGCCGGCAGATGGAACACATGGGTCTCGGGCGTCGCGTTGATCAACACGAGGGTCACGTCGGCGCGCTTCTCGCCGTACGCCTGGGCACGGCGCAGGGCAAGGAGGCGACCTTCGGTATAGCCCCAGGTTTCCTGGGTCATCTCCGCGCCGCTCTCGTCGAACCACGCCACCTCGCGCATGCCCGGCGCCACTTCGGTATCGCCACGCAGGAAATGCGCCGCGCGCAACGTAGGGTGCTGTTCGCGCAGGCGTGACAAGCGGGCCACGAAGTCGGTGAGTTCCCTGCCCTGCTCCGACGTGGCGAGCTTCCAGTCGTACCACGACAACTCGTTATCCTGGCAATACGCATTGTTGTTGCCCTGTTGCGTACGGCCGAACTCGTCGCCACCCAGCAACATGGGCGTACCGTGCGAGAAGAACATGGTCGCCAGCATGGCGCGCTTCACGCGCTCGCGCGGTATCCGAATGGCTGGATCGTCGCTCGGGCCTTCGACACCGTGGTTGTAGCTCTCGTTATCGTTGCCGCCATCGCGATTTTCTTCGCCGTTGGCATCGTTGTGCTTGTCGTTGTAGCTGACCAGGTCTTCCAGCGTAAAGCCGTCGTGTGCGGTCACGAAGTTCACCGAGGCCCAGGGCTTTCGCCGCTGGTGATCGAACAGTTCGCCCGATGCCTGGAGCCGTCCGGCAAGAATACCGCGCATGTTCGAATCGCCCTTCCAGAACTTACGGATGTCGTCGCGGAACTGGCCGTTCCACTCGGCGAAACCCGGCGGATGATTACCCAGCTGATAACCACCGGGGCCGATGTCCCACGGCTCCGATATCAACTTGACGTTGGCGAGCACGGGATCCTGGMGCATCGCATCGAACAGGCCGCAACAGGGATCGAAGCCTTGTTCCTCACGACCCAGGCTCACGCCGAGATCGAAACGGAAGCCGTCGATGTGGAAGGTCTGCACCCAGTAGCGCAGCGAATCCATCACCAGCTGGATCACCCGCGGGTGGGCCGTGTTGACCGTGTTGCCGGTACCGGTGTCGTTGATGCAGTAGCGTGGATTGTCCGGCATCAGACGGTAGTAGCTCTTGTTGTCCAGGCCACGGAAGGACATCGTCGTACCCAGCTCGCTGCCCTCGCAGGTGTGGTTGTAGACCACGTCGAGAATCACTTCGATGCCCGCTGCATGCAAGGCCTGCACCGCGGCGCGTATCTCGTTGAGCGCACCTTCGGCCATGTAGCCCGGCTCGGGCGCGAAGAAGGCCAGCGTGTTGTAGCCCCAGTAATTACGCAGCTTCATCTCGGTGAGGCGGCGGTCCTGCACGAAGGCGTGCACGGGCAGGAGCTCCACCGCGGTGATGCCGAGTTTGACCAGGTAGTCGATCACGTAGGGATCGGCGAGGGCGATGAAGGTGCCCCGCTCGTTCTGGCGAATACGCTTCAGCGTGCGCGTGAAACCCCGCAAATGCGTCTCGTAGATGATGGTCTCATTCCACGGCGTGTGCGGCCGGTTGCCGCCGGTCCAGTGCATGGGCTCGTCGACCACCACGGCCTTCGGCATGGCAGCGGCACTGTCACGCCGGTCGAAGGAAAGGTCGGCACGCGGCGAGGAGACACGGTACCCATGCAGGGCGTCGGACCAGCGTACCTGTCCGTGCAACAGGCGTGCATACGGATCGAGAAGCAGCTTGTTCGGATTGAACCGATGCCCCTCCTCGGGCTCGTAAGGTCCGTACGCACGAAAGCCATAGAGCGTGCCACCACGGACACGCGGCAGGTAGCCGTGCCACGTTTCATCGGTGCACTCGGGCAGGTCGTAGCGCGCGATCTCCCGCTTGCCCGAGGGATCGAACAGACACAACTCGATGCGCTCCGCATGTGCGGAGAACACGGCGAAGTTGGTACCCATGCCGTCGCAGGTCGCACCCAGGGGATAGGGCGTACCGGATTGCATGCGTTCGGGAAGTGCAGGCATCGATTTCCTCGTCAGTCGGCGATGAACATGACCGTGGACAACGGCGGCAAGCTGAGTACGAGCGACTGTCCAAAGCCCTGCGCGGGCACCACCTGGGCATGGCGTTCACCCTCATTGCCGATGCCCGACCCGCCGTACTCGCTCGCGTCGGAGTTCAGCGCCTCACGCCAACGGCCGCCTTCGGGCACGCCAATGCGGAAGCCATGCCGGGGAGTCGGCGTCATGTTGCTGACCACCAGAACGGTGCGCCCACCGTCGGCCATACGCAACCAGGCGAAGACACTCTGCTCCGCATCGTCGCCGATGACCCAGCGGAAGCCGCGCGGGTCCGAATCCCAGGCATGCAGCGCCGGGGTGCTGGCGTAGAGCTGGTTAAGATCACGCACCAGCTTCTGCACACCCAGATGCAGCGGATGATCGAGCAACTCCCAGGCGATCTGGGCGTCGTGATTCCACTCCCTTGGCTGGGCGATCTCGCCCCCAGTGAACAGCAGCTTCTTACCGGGGTGCCCCCACATGAAGCCGTAGTAGGCACGCAGATTGGCGAACTTCTGCCACTCGTCACCGGGCATGCGGCCAAGGAGGGATCGCTTGCCGTGCACCACCTCGTCGTGCGACAGCGGAAGCACGAACTTCTCCGAATAGGCATAGACCATGCTGAAGGTCATCTCGCCGTGGTGCCAGCGACGATGGATCGGATCGTGCGTCATGTAGTCGAGCGAGTCGTGCATCCAGCCCATGTTCCACTTGAAGGTGAAACCGAGGCCGCCCTGCGCTACCGGTTGGGTCACGCCCGGCCACGCGGTGGATTCCTCGGCAATGGTCATGCAATCCGGATGGCGTTCGGCGACCAGCTGGTTCACCCGGCGCAGGAAGTCGATCGATTCGAGGTTCTCGCGTCCACCGTACTTGTTCGGCACCCACTCGCCATGCTTGCGGCTGTAGTCGCGATAGAGCATCGACGCGACGGCATCGACACGAAGCCCATCGACATGGAAACGTTCGAGCCAGGCCAGCGCGCTCGCGACAAGGAAACCCGACACCTCGTTACGGCCGAGATTGAAGATCAGGGTGTTCCAGTCCTGGTGAAAACCTTCCCGCGGATCCGCGTGCTCGTAGAGCGGCGTGCCGTCGAAGTGCGCCAGACCGTGGATATCGGTGGGAAAATGCGCGGGCACCCAATCGACGATGACGCCAACCCCGGCTTCGTGGCAGCGGTCGACGAACCGGGCGAATGCTTCGGGCGTGCCGAAACGCGACGTGGGCGCGAACTGTCCCAGCGGCTGGTAACCCCACGAGCCACCGAACGGATGCTCCGAAATCGGCAGGAGTTCGATGTGCGTGAAGCCCATCCCGGCGACATACGGAATCAGCCGTTCGCCGATGTCGTCCCAGTGCAGTTCTTCGTTGTCCTTGCCCCGCAGCCAGGAGCCCGCGTGCAATTCGTAGATCGACAGTGGCGAACCGGCGTGGTGTAACGCGCCGCGCTTGCGCAACCACTCACCATCCGTCCAATGGAAGGCGGTCGGGTCAGCCACGATGGAGCCCGTCGCGGGCGGTAGCTCCGCGGCCAGTGCGACGGGATCCGCACGTTGCGTGAGCGACCCGTCGGCACCCCAGATCTCGTACTTGTAGCGTGCGCCTGCGAGCAGACCCGGCACGAACAGTTCCCACACGCCCGACGGAACGCGCTTCCTCATCGGGTGGCGACGCCCGTCCCAGCTGTCGAAGTCACCGACCACGCTTACCCGCTGCGCGTTCGGCGCCCAGACAGCAAAGCGCACGCCGTGCACGCCGTCGATCGTGATGGGATGCGCACCGACAACACGGAACAGTTCGACATGTGTCCCGTCGGCCATCCGTCCCAGATCGTCGTCGGCCAACAACGTACCGAAGCCGTAAGGATCGTGTGTGTCATGGCTTGCCCCGGGCCAGCGAACGCGCAGCCGGTACCTCGCGTCGTCGGGAGCGTGCCCGGCGAAAAGACCACCGTCATGAACGCGCCGCAGTTCCGCAACCGGCTTACCCGCCGCGTCGATCAGCTCGACGCCGAGCGCGCCGGGTTGCAAGGTGCGGACAACGCGCCGTCCGTCGACCGTGTGCGGCCCAAGCAAGGCGAAGGGGTCACCGTGGCGGCCCTCCACCAGCGCGGCCACCGCAGCGGCGTCGGTCAGTCCGTAGCTACGTGCGTCGGTCACGTATCCTCCTTCAGTTCTGTGGCGGTGTCGCCGCGGGCCGCATGAAGCAGGCCACGCAGCGGCACGTCAAGCCAGCCCGGCCGGTTCGCGGCCTCGTAGCTGACCTCATAGGCGGCCTTCTCGATAATGAAGAGTTCGAGCAGTGGCCCGAGGTCGCCGGCATTGACCCAGCGCACGGGCGCCGCGTCCAGTACGCCACGGTAGGCTTCCAGGAAAACCCTCGACGAGCGCGCACGGAATCGGGCCAGGTACTGACCGAACCCCTCATCTTCCACGGGTGCCAGGCCGTCTTCACCACGGCGGGCCATGGCGGCCGCGTAATGCAGAGAGCGCAGGAAGCCGGCGACGTCGCGCAGGGGCGTGTGCTTGCCACGGCGTTCTTCCAGCGGACGGGCCGGCTCGCCTTCGAAGTCGATGATGTACGCGTCGTCCTGGACCACGAGGATCTGGCCCAGATGGAAATCGCCATGGGTGCGAGTGAGCAGCGCGCCCTCGCCTGCCTTCGACAGCTCGCCGATGTGCTTGTCCAGGGTGGCCACCAGGCCATGGACCGCCTCGATATCGCCGTGAACGCCTTCGGATACCTCCGTGGCATGATCGAGCGAAGCCACCGCGCGCTTCACCTGCTCACGCACGCTGTCGCGCCAGGCATTCGCCACGGTTGCCGTCGCCGTTTCAGGATCGAACGCCGGAAACTCGGAAGGCTTCGCCAACAGCGCGTGAAGCTCGCCAAGACGCGTACCCACCGCGGCAGCGAACGCGTCGTAGCCGCCTTCGATTTCTGCACGGCGCTCGTCGTCGTTGGAGTGGCTGTACTCGTC